>DATFWM010000400.1:0-2697 GCA_035259295.1 Blastocatellia bacterium
GCCTCCGCCGGAACGGTCCTCCAGAATGAATGTGAACCCACCAGCTGTTCCCACGCCAGGAATTGCCGGCGGAGAGAAAGCAAAAGCTACCGCACTCGGCAGCTTGCTCAACTGCTGGTTCAGGTGTGCTTTGAGGGTCTGAAATTGCTCGGCGCGAGTGGTGCGCTCATCCCACGGCTTGAAGTTCACAAAGAACGTAGCGTTGTAAGTGGTACGAACGAAACTCAACAAACTGAAGCCGACGAAACATGTTGAGTATTGCACTCCGGGTGTGTTGGTTATGATTTTTTCGACCTGGTCAACGACGGCACGAGTCCGCTCTAACGATGCGCCGTTTGGCAGCTGCACGTTGACATACGCATAGCCCTGGTCTTCATCAGGCAGGAAGCTGGTTGGAATGCGATTGGCGAAGAAGCCGCCGGCTGCGCCAAAAACGACGAGCATAACGATGACGACCGCGGTCTTTTTGATCAGCACTGCACTCCAGCGCACATAACCATCTGTAGCGCGATCAAACACACGGTTGAACCAATCAAAGAACCTTCTCAGCAGGCCACTGCTCGGCTTCTTTGGCTTTAGCAGCAGCGCCGCCAGCGCGGGGCTCAATGTGAGAGCGTTAAAGGCAGAAAGTAGAACGGAGATCGCGATGGTAACCGCGAACTGCTGGTATAACTTGCCGGTGATACCCGGAATGAACGCCGTCGGCACGAAGACGGCGGAGAGAACCAGCGCGATTCCCACGACTGGACCTGAAAGCTCTTCCATGGCTTTGAGCGCCGCGTTTTTCGGGGTCATACCTTCTTCAATGTGGCGCTCGACGCCTTCGACAACGACGATAGCGTCATCGACCACCAAGCCGATGGCCAAAACGAGACCAAAGAGCGAAAGTGTGTTGATGGAAAAACCGAACAAAGGAAACAGCACGAATGTGCCAACCAGCGAGACCGGAACCGCAAGGAGAGGAATCAGCGTGGCCCGCAAGCCCTGCAAGAAGATGTAAACGACGAGGATCACCAGAGCAAGCGCGATCAACAGCGTGATTACGATTTCTTTCATGCCTTCTGTGACCGCACGGGTCGTGTCCAGCGCCACGACGACATCTAGGTCCTCCGGAAAGCGCTGTTTCAGCCGGCTCATCAGTTCTTTAGCAGCGGTGGCGGCGGCAACGGCGTTAGAGCCGGGAAGCTGATAGAGGGCAAGGACGGCGCTGGGTTGACCATTGAACCGCCCGCCAACGCTGTAATCCTGAGAGCCCAACTCGATGCGGGCCACGTCGCGAACCCGAACGGTGCCGCCATCAGGAGTTTCGCGAACGACGATTTTCCCGAACTCCTCCGGCGACACCAGACGGCTCTGCGCGAGAACCGCGTATGTAAACTCCTGGCCCTTCGGAGCCGGCTCGCCCCCGACTTTGCCGGCGGGGTTGACGGTATTCTGGGCCTGAATCGCGCCAACGATGTCGGTTACAGTGACGCCCAGCTTCGCCAGCTGGTCAGGTTTGACCCAGATGCGCATCGCATATTGGCCGGCGCCAAAAACTTGAACGTTGCCTATTCCGGGCGAACGAAGCAGGGGATCAACGAGATTGATGTAGGCATAGTTGGCGAGAAAAGTGGCGTCGTAGCTGCCCTTCGGTGAGTAGACGTCCAACAGCATGAGCGGAGCGGTGACGGCCTTGCGAACGGTCACGCCGTAGTTGTTGACATCGATCGGAAGCTGAGAAGCCGCTTGGGTCTCGCGCGACTGGGTAAGGATAAAGTCATCATTTGGATCTGTTTTGGCGTCGAAGTTGACGATGAGGCTGGTGACCGAGTTGCCGGTCGCGTTGAGCGAATACATGTAGTTCAAGTTGTCGACACCGCTCATTTGTTGCTCAAGCGGAGTAGCGACAGCCTGTTCAAGAGTCTGCGCATCAGCGCCGACATAGGTGGCAAGAATTTGAATCTCAGGAGGGGCGATCGAAGGAAACTGTGCGACCGGCAGGCTCAAAATGGTGAGTGAGCCAACCAGTACGAGGACGATAGAGATAACCATTGCGACGATCGGGCGATGGATGAAGAACTTTGACATGACATCACCGGCCCGTTGCCTCAGCCACAAAAGGCTTGGAATTTACTCGCGCACCGGGGCGCACCTTTTGGACTCCCTCTGCCACCACGTTTTCGCCTGGCTTCAGCCCGTCCGCGATGATCCATTGGTTGCCAACAACTTGACCGACAGTGACGGTACGAATGCTCACCTTGTTGTCAGCGTCCACGATGGCGACCTGGTAAGAACCTTGCAATTCGGAAACGGCCCGCTGTGGGACAAGGAGGGCGCCGTTTTGGATTCGAATCACCGCGCGGACTTTGCCATAACCGCCGGGCTTCAAAATGTTTGCTGGATTCGGGAAGAGCCCGGCGATGCGAATTGCGCCGGTGCTCTCGTTGACCTGTCGATCAGCGAAATAAAATCGGCCCTCGTGCGCGTAAGTAGAGCCGTCAGCCAAGATTAGCTGAAGACGCAAAGCCTTGTCAGCCGCCTGCCGACTGGTCTCGGTCGGGAAGCGCCTACGCCAATCGAGGTATTGAGGTTCACTGACGGTAAAGAAGACTTTGATGGGATCGACCGTGGAAACCGACGTGACAGCGCCACTACTTGGATTGACCAGGGCGCCGACCTGAAGCTGAGCCTGGCCCGCAATCCCATCGATCGGAG
>DATFWM010000401.1:0-3280 GCA_035259295.1 Blastocatellia bacterium
TGTGCATTCGTCGAGCGGCACGTCGCAGTTCCGCGGCCGAGTGAACGCTTAGATCACCGGCGTGCTGCTCAGAATTGCCTTGCACGCGTCGTGGAGCAGCGGATTGGCAAACGAATCGCGGCAGCAAACGATGGCCAAACAAAGCTTGACATTTTTGGGCATTCGATCGCACAAGTAACAACCATGAACAAATACATATTGGTTTTGCTCGGTGGCATCGTTGCGATGGCGTTTTTAGCTTCTTGTCAGCAACAGGGATCGAGCACGACTGCGACACAGCCGACCACAACAACATCACCACAACACTCAACACAACACACTCCGAGCGGCGTACAGGGGAGGACTCGGCCATCAACAACTGGAACCTCGACTTCGCCGGTGCCGTCACCGACGCCGTAAAGTCCTGCTCGCAATCGCAAGCCGAAACTTGTAAGACCGTCTTGTACGCGTCTTGGAGCAGCGGACCGAAGTTGGGCGAATACCGCACGCAGCATTTAGTACTTGTGTACTAATTCCGAATCGGAAATAATCGGCGGCATGAAAAAATACAACTATGCGATTTGTGGTCTGATTATTGTTGCGCTGGCTTACTTCGCACTCTCAGGATGCCAAACGACTAGCACAGGGGCTTCTGGTTCGGCAGCTCATTTGACTGTCCAGAGAGGGCCCAAATTTGGAGCCAGGCAAGCCCTCGCTGTGATGGTAGATGGTGCGCGAGTGGGTTCGGTCCCAGAGGGTCAAGCCTACAATGGTACATTGTCCCCGGGGCAACATGTCATATCTGTGAGCCCAAGCGGCCCGTATCGTGGTACCTTGCCGACAAAGACTATTATGGCAGAAGCGGGGCAGACCTACACCTTGACTGCGACTTGGCAAGGGAGGCACTTGGTCCTGCAATAATCCGACATCCGGAGCAATAGCTGTCGAAGCCCACATCCGTAACGGTCGTAAGCCGTTGCTGGTGCCCTCAGGCGAGATTGACGCCGCGACCAGGCTGTCGGTGTTGATAGACGTGCGCATTACATCCGCGCTTAAGTTAGGCGCGGAATGTTGGGTGTTCTGATATCAGGCAAATCAAGAACTACAGTCTACGGTTGCAAGATAGTTATCGTAGGCAATCAATACGCCTTGCCTTTTCAGCGCCTAGCTAAACCTTGGATAGAAACGTCCGAATCCATTTGAAATAAGCGCAGCTGAACGGGCTTGGAGTAAATTAGCACCTGAGATTGAATGGCGATCAGCGCCTGTAGCAGCCGAGTGGTGACTAGGAGTGACAGCTAACTCTTTTCGGTTCCGCTCGATCATCAGAAATTGCACTAGCTTTGAAGCAGCGGGGGAATTCAAGTCATCTGGCGGAAGCGATTCTCAGCGATTCGGTCAAGCGCCACGAGTGATAGAGAGCAAGATCGGCCCAAGCGAGAGTTTCTAGAGCGGCCCGCGCAGTCGCCATCGGCGTGCCTTGCAGCGCGGTTTGTTCCAGTATCTTTGCGCGGCCGGTCCTGCGCTCTTCGTTGAGCTGCTTCGAGGCCGCTTCTAATGTCTCAAAGATTGCTGGGGCCGGTTCCTCGTTAGGGTCTTTTGTGGCGTCGAGCCAGTCACTCAACGCCTGAGCGCCGGCTTTGAAGCCCGCCGGCGCCTGCCCCTCAATCACAACGGGCGAAATGCGTTTCAAGTCGTCATTAAGTCTGCTGAGATGATCCAATGCGTGAACGAGGCGGACAAGACGAGAGCCTATCGAGCTCAGATCAGTGGTCTCGGTGGAGAGCGATTCAAGGAAGTCCTCGATCTGCTGGACCGCTTCGACCGGCGGATCGTACTTGACGGATTGACCGGCGAGCCGGCGGCGAATTGCATCGATCGCGCTACGAGCAACCTCCAGGATCGCCCGCCAGGCGGCTTCGAGTGCGACTGCCGCTCCCGCTTCGGCAAGAGCCGGATCGAGACGGCTGACGGCTGACTCGCTACCTTTGCCAGAGATCCGAACGATGAACCGCGCGAAACCATCGAGCCATGGGTAGAACACAACGATGCCTGCAAGCTTGAACAGGCTACTGAATGTGGCCATTGCCAGCACACCGTCCGGATCATGAAGCCTAGCGCCGACCCAGTCCGCGGCGGCTGTGAGCGGCCCGAGAAACAGGATCCCGAGAATGCCGACGATCAGGCTGAAGATGATGTGCGCCATCGACGCACGCCGCACGGCGAGGCCACCTCCTATCATCACCAGTCCGGTCGTCGCCGCGGTTCCGATGCTCTGCCCAACGATCATCGCGCAGCCCTGCTGAAACGTGAGCGAACCCGCGTTCAACGCAACCAGTGTCGTCGCGCCGGCGGCGGTCGAGCTCTGCATGACGATCGACATTAGAATTCCGATCCCTGCGAGGATCCATCGCGCGCCGAAACCATGACCGGCAAACGCCTCGAGGTTCCATGAAACTCCTCCCATTCCTGTCTGCAAGAAATCAATCCCGGTGAATATCAGTCCGAAGCCGGCGAGCACCGCTCCAAACGATCGTGTTTTGCCACGTGCGACTAGCCAAAGAAACGCACCGACGCCCAACATGGGCAAGGCCGCGGCAGAAATCCTGAAACGCAGCCCGAAGATTGCCACCAACCAGATCGTCGAGGTCGTTCCGAGCGTCGCGCCAATGATCATCCCGACCGCCTGAACGAAGTTGACCAGTCCCGCGCTGACGAAACCGATGACGGTGAGGATGGCCGCGGTGGAAGACTGTATCACCGCGGTGAAAAAGGCACCAGAGACGACGGCACTGAAGCGACCCGACACGAGTCGTTGCAGCGCACGGCGAAGCGAATCGCCCGCAAGTCCCTTCAAGCCTTCGGTGAGATGATGGATTCCGAGCAGGAAGAGGCCGAGTCCACCCAGAAGCGTTACGGTGGAGTAGGCATTCATGAACTGCGCTCAGAGTCTAGCTTTTCAAATGTTGAACAAAATCCGTTCGAAATTCATCGCACAAAAGCACCAGGGAAGACTACGGCCTGATTTCTCCAAACTTGGTATGCCTTACATTCTTAGCGCGAGACGAATTCTTGCCTATTCTCTTCTCAGCAAGAATTCAGAGTGCGTTCACCTGTTATTTGCGCTAATACTTCGCCGGAACAAACCGCCTCGTCTTGAGCGTTGCCTCGTCCTCGTACGCTCCTTTCATCGAGCGCGTAGGAAGCTTCACCTTCTCACGGGACACTTTCTTGTAAGGGATCAGACTGAGCAGGTGACTGATGCAGTTGAGGCGCGCGCGCCGCTTGTCGTCCGATGGCA
>DATFWM010000402.1:0-5311 GCA_035259295.1 Blastocatellia bacterium
TCGGTGCTGCTCACGGTGAGCGACACAGGTCACGGGATCAGCGCGCGTGACCGCGACAAGCTTTTCCTCCCGAAGTTCTCGACCCGCAGCCGAGGCACGGGGCTTGGGCTGGCTATTGTGAGTCACATAATCGCGGACCACAAAGGCCGGGTCTGGGTCGAAGACAACAAACCGCGTGGCGCGAGGTTTATCATTGAGCTGCCGGTAGGCCGGGGCGAATGACCCTCAGGTCGAGTCGGGACGAGGAGGTTTCTATGAGCCCAAAGAAGGACACGCAGAAGTCTGCCAAGAGCACCACCGCGATCAACAAGAAGTTCAAAGGATTCACGGACGAGGAACGAGTCGCGATGAGGGAGCGCATACAAGAGCTGAAGGCGGCCGCGCGCCGCGGCCCGCGCGCGGACAAGGCGGACCGGGAAAGCGCCGTGCTCGCGAAGATCGCCGAGATGCCGGAACCGGATCGCGCCATAGGCAAGCGGCTCCATGCTATCATCAAAGCCAGCGCGCCAGCCCTCTCGCCTAGACTCTGGTACGGGATGCCCGCGTATGCCAAGGACGGCAAGGTCGTCTGCTTCTTCCAAAGCGCGCAGAAGTTCAACACGAGGTACGCGACGTTCGGCTTCAGCGATGCGGCGAACCTCGACGAAGGCGCCCTGTGGCCGGTCGCCTTCGCGCTGAAGGAGTTGACTGCCAAGGAAGAGGCAAGGATCAGCGCGCTCGTGAAGAAAGCGGTGAGTTGAGGACTGATCTTGCCACTGGCCCCGCCCTAGGCGGGATCGTCGGTCGGGACGAGGCGTTCCCGCGTAACGAGAACGCGCAACATCGTGCGCCGAACGAGTCCCAGCCGCTCGATCCTCCGGAGAGGATAACGGACGAAATGTCGCGAGAAACCGAGCTCGCGAGCCAGACCCGAAGTGGTCGCCCCGTAGATGGTTCGGCAACAAGTCAACGGCGATTAGCCGCCAGATTATGCAGAATAATATCAACAGCGAAGAACTCCGAAGCCTACTGATTCCTTTGCCACCCCTGCAAATGCAAAATGAAATTATGCGCCGTGCCTGCGCTGCAGCGAACGGCGGCATTGCGCTGCGGTTGCAATCGGTGCGTTCCGTGGCCGCCGTCGCTGAGCTTGGGACGTTGGGAGTCAACTAACCATGCGTTCTTGCCGGACAGCGCTGCGGAGCTGGAGGCTAGCGCTTTGTAGTATCATGGCTCGACAAACAAGAGGAGACAGGACCATGAATCGAAGCGCTAGTCTTTTCGCTATTGCTGTTTTGTTATTCCTGATATTTGCGGCTCCGGTTAACGCGCAGGACGCCAAGCGCATCACGATCCTGTACGATGCATTCGGCGCACCGTCCGCGCTGGTAGAGGACTGGGGCTTTGCAGCGTTCGTGGAGTACGGCGGCAAGCGGATTCTGTTTGATACGGGCAACGATGCTAAGATCTTCGAACACAACGCCAAGCAGCTCGGTATCGACCTCAAACGGCTCGATGCGGTCATTATCTCCCACCGCCATGGAGATCATACGAGCGGCCTGACCTACGTGCTTGAGGTGAACTCGGGCGTCAAGGTTTACACGCCGCAGGAAGGCTCGTTCTTCAAGGCGCCAATGCCCTTGGCGTTCCTTGCGCCCTACCCGGGCCTTCCGGCCGAGCTACGCTACTTCGACGGCAAGCCGCCAGGGCACCTCATCTCGGGAACGCCGTGGGAGAAGGGACACTTCGAGATTGTGACGAAAACGATCGAGATCCTTCCGGGCCTGTTCGTTCTGACCACGCGATCGCAGAAGCCGGGTACGCTGGAGATGAATGAGGTTTCGCTCGCTATTCGCACCCCCAAAGGACTCGCGGTGGTGGTCGGCTGCTCGCATCCGGGCGTGGAGAAGATTCTCGAGGAAGCTGCGAAGATCGATTCGCGACTCTACACAGTGACTGGCGGCTTCCACCTCGTCCTCACCCCGCAGGAAGAAATCCAGCGCGTCGCCACCGTTCTTCACGATTCGCTCAAGATCGAACGCGTGGCCCCTGGGCATTGCACGAGTGAACTCGGATTCGCGGTGTTTCTGGATCGATTCAAGGAGCGTTTCGACCGGGCGGGGCTCGGTAGGGTGATTTCGCTACCTTAGAGTTTCTAGTGGGCGAAGGTGACACGCAACAAAACGCTGCAGCCGACGCCAGACAGCGCGGCGGCTAAGCCCTGTTGTTAGCTGCCAGTTTATTGATGCGTCTTCCCCGAACGCCTATAGTTCTTCCGCTGCTCGCCGCTGAATACATTGAGCAGCATTTATTGCGATGCGGATGAGAGGACGAAGGGAATTTTGTTGCGCACTTACTCTCCTTTACCTTGCGTTATGTCCTATGAGCGTTCCTGCTCAGAGCGACAAGCTCAAGATAATTCTAGATACGGATATTGGTGACGACATCGACGATGCTTGGGCGCTGGCCTTCGTGATTTCCTATAACGGATTTGCTCCGCTTGGAGTTACCATCACCCACGGCAACACACCAGAGCGCGCAAAGATTGCTTGCAAGATGCTACACGTCGCTAAACGCGATGACATCCCGGTTTTTGTCGGGCGCAAGACGAATGATAGAGTATTCCCGCAATATTCCTGGGCCGAAGACTTCACAGCCAAGCGACCAGCGAAAAAACCTGCCGCTGACTTCATTGTAGAAATGGTCAAACGCTACCCCGGCGAAGTAACGGTGCTTGCCATCGGTCCGTTGCAGAACATTGCCGATGCGCTGCGCAAAGAACCTCATTTAGGCAATTACGTGAAGCGTGTAGTGCTGATGAGCGGCTGCATTTACGGAACGTCGTATAGCCCCGGCAAACCGGTGCGCGAATGGAACGTCTATCAATCTACTGCGGATGCACAGCTTGTGTACGGCGCGAGCTTGCCGCTGACAATTGTGCCGCTCGATGCAACCACGTATGTTCAGTTGAGCGATCAAGAGCGTAAGCGCGTAGCGGATCATGACTCGCCGATTACCTACGCGCTTGAATGTCTGTATCGTTTGTGGCTCAGTGGCCCGACGCAACGAATGACCCTGCACGATCAACTCGCGGTCGCCGAAACCGCGAGCTCGGGGACATTCTTTGCCAAACAAGAGACCTTGCCGCTAATAGTTGATGAAGAAGGTTACACGCGCATTGATCGCGAGCGCGGTAAGGCGGTCAGGGTTTGCCTTGAGCCGAAGCGCGACGAGTTTATGCGATATTACCTAGGCCAATTGACAAGCCAACCGCTGGGAAAGTAGCCAAGTCAGGCCAAGGGCCGCAGGCAAGTTGGGAGACTTGAGTCGAGAGTCGAGCAATTACATTATGGATTTCAAATTAGTGATCACCATTCTTCTCTTTTGCCTCAGCGCTCCGGCGCAGACCAGCGGTCCTTCACGCAAAATGGCGGTGACGTTTGACGATCTGCCTTACGTTAGCGGCGGATACTCAGATGGTTTGACGAGCGCTCAGCGAGTCACGAAAGAAATCCTCCGCGTTCTGCGGGCCCACCGGGCGCCGACGGTTGGGTTTGTGAATGAAGACAAGCTACAAGTAACGGGCCAGGTGGATGCACGCATTGCGCTGTTGCAGCAGTGGGTTGATGCCGGGATGGTATTGGGCAATCACACCTACTCACACCCCGATTTTAATCGGCTCACCATCGAGCAATTTCAGGACGAGATAATAAAAGGCGAAGTCATCACACGTCGCCTGATGCAAGCACACCAACCGTACCAACTTTATTTTCGTCACCCGATGACGCATACCGGCGATACGCAAGCCAAGAAAGAGGCGATTGAAATGTTTCTGGCGGCGCGTGGTTATAAAGTCACACCGCACACGATTGAAAATTCAGATTTCATCTTCAACGTGGGCTATGTCCGCGCATTACACACCGGGGATGCAGCAACTGCCAGGCGGTTGCGAGAGACGTATCTGGATTTCACTCTCGCGGCGACTGAGTTTGCCGAACGCGTTTCGCCGCAAATCTTCGGTCGTGAAATCACGCAGACGTTGTTGATCCACGCCAACGACATCAATGCCGATTGCCTGGATCAACTGTTGCGACGGTTGGCCGCTCGCGGGTATTCCTTTGTAACTTTGGATGAAGCGATGACCGATGCGGCGTATCAAACCAGAGATACGACAGTAAGCAAATTTGGTCCGACCTGGCTGTGGCGTTGGATGAAGAGCAAAGGAATGAATCTCAGCTTCAAAGATGATCCGGAGCCTCCTCAATGGGTCACAGACTTGTACAAACAACAGTAATTCTCGGCTCGGCTTATGACTGACTTAAGCGGCAACACTTTCTTTGAAGGGCCGGCTGGTCGAATTGAGGCAATAGTCAAAGAACCGGCGGGACGCGTGACGCGCGCCGCTATAGTTTGCCACCCTCATCCGCTGTTCGGCGGGACGATGCACAACAAGGTCGTCTATAGGATCGCAAGAACGTTTCACGATGCAGGCTTCGCGGTGCTTCGATTCAACTTTCGGGGAGCTGGCCGGAGCGAGGGTGAGCACGACTACGGGGTGGGCGAGCAGGACGACTTGCGCGCGGCGATGGAATTCATCGAAGACAGATATCCAGAAGCTGAAGTTTGGTTGGCTGGATTCTCATTTGGAACGACCGTGATGCTTCGAGCGGCTGCGTGCGATGATCGAGTGAGCGCTTTTGTGGCTGTCGGAGTGCCGGTCTTGAAGTATGATCTCGCGGATGCTGCCCAATGCAGGAAGCCAAAGTTGTTTGTTCAAGGCTCGCTTGATGAGTTTGGATCGTCCGAGCAACTAGAGCGCCTAATTTCAACACTGGAGGAGCCGAAAAAGTTGAATATCATCGAGGGCGCGGATCACTTCTTTGAAGGCCACCTCGCTGAGCTAGCCGACGCGGTGTCGGAGTTCATCTCTGACACTATTCGATCATGAGCATCGGCTCAGTCTACATTCCTATGGCTTGGCGTTACTTCGCGATTCGTGCTCGCGCGGCGCGGTGTAGCCGTTACGAGTCCGGGCGATCAGTCGACGGTTGCCCGAATTGACCTGAACCCTCACGGCGCGGAACGATCCGTCTTTCTTGTTGTTGGTGGGATAGTAGCCTATTGCGTATTGCGTGCGAAGATCGGTAGAAATCTGCTGAGCGATTGCGTGCACCTCGGAAAGCTCTTTCGGGAAGAAAGCCTTGCCACCTGTTTCTTCTGCGAGCTTGTTCAACAAGCTTTCGGCTTTGTCCTTAGGGCTCTTCTTGAACAGGCCTGAGTCTTTTTCAAGATCGCTTATGAAACCGATCAAATAGATCTGCACGTCGATCTC
>DATFWM010000403.1:0-3691 GCA_035259295.1 Blastocatellia bacterium
TGCTCATGGCCTCCGCCGTCCATCATCGGCGCAAGACTCACCCGCGGGTTCTTGCGTCTGACGTAGAGCGCGCCAACGCCCTTTGGCCCGTAAATCTTGTGCGCGGTCATCGAAGCGAGATCGACGTTCAGTTCGTCAACGTTGAAAGGGATCTTGCCGATGCCCTGTGTCGCATCGGTGTGAAAGAGCACTTCCTTCTCTCGGCACAGCTTCCCGATTTCGGCGATCGGCTGAATCACTCCTATTTCGTTGTTGGCCATCATCACCGACACTAGAATCGTCTTGTTGGTGATAGCGTTCTTGACGTCATCAGGCGAAATCAACCCGTCGTGGCCTACCGGAAGATACGTCACCTTGAACCCCCACTTCTCGAGTGCTTTGCAGCTATCGAGGATTGCTTTGTGTTCAGTGATTACGGTGACGATGTGATCGCCGCGCTCGCGATGCATTGCAGCGATGCCCTTGATTGCCAGGTTGTCGGACTCGGTCGCGCCGCTGGTGAACACGATCTCTTTCGCAGATGCGCCCATCAAATCGGCTACTTGCTTGCGAGCATTCTCGACCGCTTCCTCGGCTTGCCAACCGAACTGGTGGTTGCGACTGGCGGCGTTGCCGAACTTTTCGGTGAAGTAGGGCCGCATCGCCTCGAACACCTGGGGATCGCAAGGTGTCGTCGCGTGATTGTCCATGTAAATCGGAAGATTCAGTGCCATTTCGTTCTCCTAGAGGTAGCGCATACTTTAGTCTGTTTGGCGTACAGACTAAAGTCTGTGCTACCTTGGACTTTAGGATTCCCGCGCGCTGCCGTCAAGGTCACGCCTTACCCCGTTAAGTAGAAAAATAACAGGCTTTACCGCCGCTGTCATTTGATCGCGCTCAATCTTGACTTTCAAGTATAGATTCTCTACTATTGTCAACGACTGTTCAAGATAGGGAGAGCAAAGAGAACCGATGGCTACAAACAATGAGGCAATAAAATCGCTCGTCGAGCGCGAATACAAGTGGGGTTTCGTTACGGATATCGAAACCGACTCGGTCGCGCCGGGCTTGAACGAGGACGTGATAAGGCTGATCTCAGCAAAGAAAAACGAGCCCGAGTTCATGCTCGAATGGAGACTGAACGCTTATCGTCACTGGGCGACGTTGGAAAAAGCGGAGGCGGAACCGAAGTGGGCCAACGTTCATTATCCGCCGATCGACTACGAGAACATTGTTTACTACTCGGCGCCCAAGAAGCTGAAGGACCGTCCCAAGAGCTTGGATGAGGTCGATCCCGAACTGCTCAAGACCTACGAGAAGCTCGGTATTCCGCTTCGCGAACAAGAGGTCCTCAGCGGCGTCGCGGTCGATGCGGTGTTTGACAGCGTTTCGGTCGCTACGACCTTCAGAGAGAAACTCGGCGAGCTTGGCATCATCTTCTGTTCGTTCTCGGAAGCAGTGCGCGAACATCCCGAGTTGGTGCGAAAATATCTCGGTTCTGTGGTGCCTTACACCGACAACTTCTTTGCTGCGCTCAACGCTGCGGTCTTCAGCGACGGATCCTTCTGCTACATCCCCAAGGGCGTGCGGTGCCCGATGGAGCTTTCGACTTACTTCCGCATCAACGCCAAGGACACTGGTCAGTTCGAGCGCACGTTGATCATCGCCGACGAAGGCAGCTACGTCAGTTATCTCGAAGGCTGCACCGCGCCGATGCGCGACGAGAACCAGCTTCATGCGGCGGTGGTTGAGCTGATTGCGCACGACAACGCGACGATCAAGTACTCGACGGTGCAAAACTGGTATCCGGGCGACAAGGAGGGCAAAGGGGGCATTTATAACTTTGTCACCAAGCGCGGTAAGTGCCTCGGCAAGAATTCCAAAATTTCGTGGACTCAGGTTGAGACCGGCTCCGCAATAACCTGGAAGTATCCGAGCTGCATTCTGCAAGGCGACAATTCGATCGGCGAGTTTTATTCGGTTGCGCTGACGAACAACTATCAGCAAGCAGACACCGGAACGAAGATGATTCATCTCGGCAAAAACACTCGCAGCACGATTGTTTCGAAGGGTATCTCTGCTGGACACGGCCAGAACACTTATCGGGGACTGGTGAAGATTGCCAAGAACGCCAAGAACGCACGCAACTACTCTCAGTGCGATTCGCTGCTGCTGGGAGACAAGTGCGGCGCGCACACGTTTCCCTATCTCGAAGTGAAGAACGCGTCCGCGCAATTGGAGCACGAAGCTACGACTTCAAAGATCGGCGAGGACCAAATCTTTTACTTCCGGCAGCGAGGACTTTCGAGCGAAGACGCGGTCAACATGATCGTCAACGGTTTCTGCAAGCAAGTCTTCCGCGAGCTGCCTATGGAATTCGCTGTCGAAGCTCAGAAGCTACTCGGCGTTAGCTTAGAAGGAAGCGTTGGGTGAGAAGCATGTAAGGGCGTCCCTCCGTGGGCGCCCCTTCCCGCGCAGAGATCAACTCATCAGTGAGGGGCGCCCACGGAGGGACGCCCTTACAATGGACTACGAATGTTAGAAATAAAAAACTTACATGCAAGCGTCAATAACAACGAGATCTTGAGAGGCATCGATCTCACGGTGAACGCCGGTGAAGTGCACGCAATCATGGGCCCCAACGGTTCGGGCAAGAGCACCCTGGCACATGTGCTCGCCGGACGCGAAGGTTACGAGGTGACTCAGGGCGAAGTCCTTTACGACGGCAACGATCTGCTCGCGATGGCGCCCGAAGTGAGAGCGCGTGAGGGTCTGTTCCTCGGATTCCAATATCCGGTCGAAATACCGGGCGTCAGCAACACGTACTTTCTGCGAGCGGCGCTCAACTCGATTCGCAAGCATCGCGGGTTGGACGAGCTGGACGCGATGGATTTTCTCAAGCTTGTCCGCGAAAAGATGAATCTGCTTCAGGTGGACGAGAGCTTGATGAATCGCCCGGTGAACGAAGGGTTCTCAGGCGGCGAGAAGAAGCGCAACGAGGTTTTTCAGATGGCGGTGCTCGAGCCGAAACTCGCCGTTCTTGACGAGACCGATTCAGGCCTTGACATCGACGCGTTGAAAACGGTCGCCGATGGGATCAACCGGCTTCGCGGCCCCGAGCGCGCCATTGTCCTGGTCACGCACTATCAACGGCTCTTGAACTACGTCGTCCCGGACTTTGTTCACGTGCTCTCGGACGGCCGCATCGTGAAGTCAGGCGGAAAAGAACTCGCTCAAGAGCTGGAACAAAAAGGTTACGCGTGGCTGGAAGAGAGCGCCGAGCCGGCAAGGTCGGGAGTGTCAACGCGATGACCGCAGCGAAGGAAGGACAGGCAGTTTATCTTACAAATTTCGCGCAGCTAGAAAAGCGGCTCGGGCGAAACGGCGACTCGTGGATTGATGGCCTTCGTAAGGAAGCGATTGCCCGCTTCGCCGAACTTGGCTTCCCGACGACCAGAATGGAAGAGTGGAAATTCACCAACGTCGCTCCTATTGCCAGGATTCCGTTTCAAATTGCGGAGCCGGGGCCGGACGGCTTGACGGCCGAGCGGCTGGCGCATATGCCGTTCGCCGATACTGCATTCTGCGAGCAATGTAGTCGCATAGTTTTCGTCGATGGCCACTACAGCCGCGAGCTTTCATCACCCGACCCGTCGGGAGGCGTAATCGTCACGAGCCTCGCTGAGGCGATCAAAGGCGAAACGCCAAGCTT
>DATFWM010000404.1:0-2590 GCA_035259295.1 Blastocatellia bacterium
GGGCCGACCGGCTCCGGCAAGACCCACGTAGTCGAGGCAGCCGCGGAGATATTGTTCGGCGATCGCAATGCGGCGATTCGAATCGACTGCGCCGAGTTTCAGCACTCGCATGAAATAGCCAAGCTGATCGGCTCGCCGCCCGGCTACTTGGGACATCGCGAGACCGCGCCTCTGTTGACTCAAGAAAACCTGGAAAAATATCGAACTGAGCGCGATCCTTTCACGCTTGTGCTTTTCGATGAAGTTGAGAAGGCATCCGACGCGCTGTGGCAATTATTGCTCGGCGTCTTGGACAAAGCCACGCTGACTCTGGGCGACAATCGCAGAGTAGACTTTTCGCAGACGATGATCTTCATGACGTCGAATCTCGGCGCGAAGGAAATGAGCGAGCTGATTACTGGATCTATCGGGTTCGCTCCGGCGAGGAGCGGAAGCCTTGCCTCCGACGAGCTCGACCAGAAGATTTATCGCACGGCGTCGGAAGCTGCAAGGCGAAAGTTCTCGCCCGAGTTCATGAACCGAATAGATAAAGTCATCGTCTTCCGAAGCCTCAAGCATCAGGAGCTTTGCGACATACTCGATCTCGAGTTGAAAGCGGTGCAGGTCCGAGTTAACGAAGGCGCGGGCGCGAGGTTCAGTTTCACTCTCACCGACAGCGCAAGGGAATTCTTGCTGAACGAGGGCATCGAGTATCGCTATGGCGCGCGACACCTGAAGCGAGCAATCGAGCGATTTCTGGTGAACCCGCTCGCTAATCTGTCTGCGACGAGCCAGGTGTGTTTGGGCGACGTGGTGGTCGTCGATCTGGACGAGCAGAGTCAGAAGCTCGCGTTCTTCCTGGATGAGGCGGAGGAGACCAGGGCCGCGGCAGCGATGGAGGCGGTCGCGATGCAAGCTGGCCGCGACCGGGACCGTATCGCGGCCTGATAACGCTAGGAAAGACGCGTGGCCAGTTCGCGGGCGAAGTAGGTGAGAATGATGTCCGCTCCCGCGCGCTTGATCGAGATCAATGATTCCAACGCGACTCGTTCTTCTTCTATCCAGCCCAGACGGGCCGTTGCCTTGATCATCGCGTACTCGCCGGAGACTTGATAAGCAGCGACCGGCAAATCGAATCGCTCGCGCACTGCGCGAATGATGTCCAAATAAGGAAGCGCGGGCTTGACCATCAAAATGTCCGCGCCCTGCTCGTAATCCAACTCGGCTTCGCGCATCGCTTCGCGGGCGTTCGCCGGGTCCATCTGATACCCTCGCCGGTCGCCGAATTGAGGCGTTGACTGCGCGGCTTCGCGGAACGGGCCGTAGAAACCCGAGGCGTATTTCACCGCGTAAGACATGATCGGAATGTGCTCGAAGCCTGACTCGTCGAGCGCTTCGCGAATAGCCGCGACGAATCCATCCATCATATTGGAGGGGGCGATGATGTCGGCGCCGGCTTCGGCTTGCGATACTGCGGTTCGAGCCAGCAAATCGAGCGTTGAATCGTTGAGCACTTCATCGTTTTCGATCACGCCGCAGTGACCGTGATCCGTGTATTCGCAAAGGCAGTTGTCCGCGATGACCAGCACGTCTTTCACTTCGCGTTTGACCGCGCGGATCGCCCGCTGAGTGACGCCGTCTTCGGCATAAGCCTGGCTGCCAACCGAGTCTTTTTCGTCGGGAACTCCGAATAGGATCACTGATCGCACGCCCGCGCCGCGAGCGGCCTCGATCTCCTTCACCAACTCATCAATCGAGAAGTTGAAGACGCCGGGCATGGAAGTTATCTCGCGACGAACGCCTTCGCCTTCGCACACGAATAGAGGATAAACGAAATCATCGGGCGAGAGGCGGGTCTCGCGGACCAACGCTCGTATCGTCTCGGTTCGCCTGAGCCTTCGAGGCCGTTCAATCAGTTTCATCGGTTTCAAACTCCTAACTGACGGAGTCCTCTCCCAGTTCTCCGTTTATATCGAGGAAGAAAGACTTCGCGCAATCTTGCGAACAGAACCTCTGAGCATATTGCCTTACAGCGCACTTCTCGCAGACGGGCTTGAAGCAGAGTGCGCATTTCATTATTCGCAGGACACCTGGCTTCTGATTGCATTGGGAACAGGCTGTCATTGCAGAGATGAAGTATATATCAAACCGCCAGGAGGCGAGTAGAGTAGAATCGGGCCGGGGTGCGCGTCATGATTTTGCGAAATCCCACCCACGGCAGTGGGTGGATGTTTCAAGCTCGGCCTACCAAAGGAGCGTGGACCACTTTGTCAATCCCACCCACGGCAGTGGGTGGATCGTTCAAGCAGAGCCTACCGGAGCGTCCCCCGATCCGCTCTCAGATCCCACCCAGGCAGCGGGTGCATCGTCCAAGCATAGCCGGCCGGTCGCCTCGGAGCATTCACCTCCAACCTTATGTGACCCACCGCAAGCGCAAATGTTCGTGCCGCGCCGTTTTATAGGCAAGACTCGAACGATCCCACCCACTGCCGTGGGTGGGATTCGCAGGAATCCGTTCGCGTTCGTTGTAGGCTGGGCCTGAACGATCCACCCACTGCCGTAGGTGGGATTGCGCAAAAGCTGACGCACACCCATCAGGCCAAACCAACTG
>DATFWM010000405.1:0-2620 GCA_035259295.1 Blastocatellia bacterium
ATAAGATCCTTGAGCCAACATACAAGCTTTCCTTATGGTTCTTGTCAGTCGGAGGCGCGACAATCAACATTGGCGACAGCGTCTTGGGGACATTCGCGACGGGACTAAGGACGTTCTCTCTCGCCCTTCTTGTTAAGCGGGACAAGAGCTAGCTTCACCTGTCTTATAAGTGGACCGACGAGGAATGTCAATACTTTTGAGCGTTTACGACTGGAAGGCCACACCGATTCTTCTTTTCAATATGAAGGAGTGGATCATTCGCCGGTGACTTTGTGAATGATCACGAACTAGAAGGCTCGGAAGGCCATCAAAACGATGTATTCAACACAACGCCGCAAGCTGGCTAGATATCTTCGCTCCGCGTGGCGACGCAAGCTCCTACTGATCGCGCCTGCGCTCGTGCTGGCTGTAGCCGCCGGGGCGGCGCTAAGGAAACTGCCGAATCGCTACGAGTCAGTAGCCAAGGTGAAGATCGTAGGAGAAAAAGATCCTTCGAAGCGGCTTGACCAGCTACGGCAACAGATCACCGATCGCGACCTTCTAGCCCGGATCAAACAGTGGCTTCCATCAGACGATCAGACGCTAGAGGAGTTCATCGCTCAAATGCGGGAAGACACATCGGTTGATCTGGACGTGAGCTCGGATTCTCCGCGTAGCGCACTGACCGTGTCCTATCGCTCGACTGATCCCGAGACGGCGCGAAGAATTACAGAAGAACTGGCCGAGCAGATTATCGCACAAACCTCGACGGAGCGATCGCAGGAAGATGCGGAACTGGAAAGACTGAACGCCCAGGCGAATGAAATCTCGCAGAAATTGCGCGCGCTTGAAGAAGCCAGTCCGTGGCCGCCTGGGGGCCGCGCCGATGGAACCATTGTCTCTTCCCAACCGGTGCACAGCGCTTCGATTTCCGCCGAAGTTGCGCGCGCGCGAGAAATGACCATAGAGAGCATCAAGGACCAGCAGTACAAGCTTCGGCAGCAACTGGCCGACGTCGAACGGCGCATCGGCGAGCAGCGGCTCATTGTCGAGCAGCAAAGGAAAGGGTCCGGGCTTCGCGACAATCCAAGCTACGCAGCGCTCGTGGCTAGACGGGCCGAGCTGCAAGGCCAACGCGAGACGTTGATCAACAGACAAGAGCTGACCGATAGACACCCACGCGTTCTTGCGATCAACGACCAGATTGCGGCCATCGACCGTCAGATAGAAGAGTTACGCCGACAAGACGCAGCGTCAGTCGCACAGTCGCCCGAAGCAAGGGAGTTGTCCGCTCTGGAACGTGAGCGCAACCGGCTCAGGCTGGATCTGGAAGTCACGGCTCGCGAGCTTGCCCGGCAGTCAGCGAACACGCTTAAGGAAGCTGCAACGTTAGAGAAGTCACCCGCTCGGCGCGACGCATCCGGGAAACTAGCGCGTCAATATCTTGATCTGAAGCGCGCGTACTCGGACGTCAAGAACCAAATTCAGATCGCTCGGCGCGCGAATCTCCGGGCGCGAGGCGAGAGCGACGAACAACCTCGCCTGGTCGCGCAGGCAAGCTTGCCCAAGCGCCCCATCTCGCCACATCGCCTGCTGGTTACGTTCCTAGCTGCTGCCGTAGGATTCGCTCTCGGAGCGGTTTTCACGATCTTTGCCGAATCGCGTCGATTCAAATCGCTTCAAGATGCCGGCGACGTCGAGCGCTACGTTCGTCTTCCGTTGCTGGCGTCGATACCGCGCAGCACGACTGACAGCGAGAGTAAGCTCTTGCGATGGCGAGCCACGGCCAGGCTCGCATTGGGCACAGCGATTTCGGTCGCCGCTACCGTGGCTCTCGGCAAGCTTTTCATCATTTCTGACCTCTTCGCGCTCATAGCCAGAAGATAGAAATACAGGCCTATTCGTAATTTAACTCAGGTGAGAGGAGCCGAGGGGCTTCATGTATAAGCAATTCTACGGACTTCGCGACATACCTTTCAGGCTGGCGCCCGACCCGAAGTATCTGTTTCGAACGGAGAGCCTACTGGAGGTCTTTGCAAACCTCCAATACGGGATCGAAAACGGCAAGGGCATAGTCGTGGTGACCGGAGAAGTCGGAACCGGAAAGACGACCATCTTGCGATCAATGCTTCAATCGCTGGACCGCTCCGTGCTCGCCGCCTATATTTTCAACCCACTTCTCTCGACCGACGAATTTTTCGATTTGCTGGCAGGTGAGTTCCGACTCCAACCTACAAAGTCCAAAGCGACGATGTTGCGCGCGCTAGGCCAGGTGTTGATGACCCGGCAAGCGCATGGGGTTCGGACGGTGCTGGTCGTCGATGAAGCGCACCTTTTACCTTACCACCTTCTTGAAGAGATTCGGTTGCTGCTGAATTTCGAGACAAATCGAGAAAAACTTTTGCAAGTTATTCTTTGTGGTCAGCCCGAACTCCACGAAATGCTCGCTCGCCCAGAGCTGCGGCAACTCAAGCAACGGGTCAGTCTGAAATGCTCGATCAAGACGCTGACGGCACACGAGACAGTGGAGTACGTCCGGTGGCGCCTCCGCATCGCGGGATGCACAGATGAAAACCTATTCGAGCCGGCCGCTCTCGAGATTGCGCATCGTTTTTCGGGCGGCATCCCTAGGATCATAAAC
>DATFWM010000406.1:0-6068 GCA_035259295.1 Blastocatellia bacterium
TGTTGTAGTACCAACCATCCTTCACGTACGTCAGCCCAATCTTCTCAAGCACGCGGCTAGACGCAATGTTCTCCGGATGCACGACGGCAACGATTCGGTCGATACCGAGCTGTTCGAAACCGTAACGCAAGCTCGCCTGCGCGGCCTCGGAAGCCAAGCCCATCCCCCAAAGGCGCTTCGCCAGACGATATCCCACTTCCACCTCTGATGTGTTGTCCAAGAACTGCAACCCGCAGAACCCGATCAAATCGCCGCTCGTCTTCTCAACGGCCGCCCACAACCCGAAGCCATGCTGGTTGTGGTGTTCGATAATTGCGTCGAGCCGCTGCGCCGTCTGATCCCGCGATTGAGGGTTTCCGTCGCCGATGTAGCGCATCACGTCGGGATCGCTTCCAATCAAAGCGAACGCGTCCAAGTCGTGGTAAGTGAAGGGTCGAAGAATCAAGCGGTCTGTTTCGAGTTTGTGCATTCCGTTAGTTGAGTGGCTCGCTCGAAACACAGACTGAAGTCTGTGCTACTTCCGGCGTGAGATGATTTTCTCTATTTCCGCGTTAGCCTGGTTCATCGCGTCTTCCGCTGTCAACTCTCCGCTGTTGGCTCGCGATAAGAATATCCCGAAGATGTTCTCGATCTCGTTCCACTGCGGTGTTCGCGGGCGAGGCTTGGAAGTCTCGAGTGAGCGAAGCTGAGCAGGATACGATGGAAACTTCGCACGTAACTCCTGATCATTGAACACCGAGCTCCGAGTTGGAGGATTGCCGGCGAGCGCTGATTTCTTCATCTGCTCTGCGGCCGTCGCCCACACCAGAAAGTCGAACGCTGCGTCGCGCTTCTCGGAGCCGCGCGGGATCGCAATTAGCCAGTTGCCGATTTCCGCTCGGCCTTCGCCTCGTTCTCCCGGCATCGTACCAAAACGCACTTTACCAACGACCTTCGATTTCTCCTTATCGTTGAAGGCGCTAATCCACGCGGGCCAATTGATCGACATCGCCGCAGTACCCTGGAGCAAATGCGCCGAGACTTCACTCGCGTTGAAGCTCACGTACCCCGGCGGCGAGTACTTTCCAAGCTCGAGCATGAATCGCAACGCATTGATGCCTTCCTGACTGTTGACGGCGGGTTTGCCGCTCGCATCAAACATCTCTGCGCCGAACGACCAAAAGATCGGCATGAAATCGGCCACCGCAGAATTACCACGAGCGGCGCGCATTACATAACCGTAGACACGGCCGCCGCCCGGCGCGCCGTTCCGTTCGCGCTCGTCGATTGTCTTTGCAGCAGTCAAGACATCGTTCCAGGTTGTCGGCTCTTTCAAGTTGTATTTTTCGAACAGGTCTTTTCGGTAGAAAAACAATTGCGAGTTGCCGACATAAGGCAAAGCGTACAGCGCGCCGGTTTCGTAAGGATGCTTGCAGACAGCAATAGATGAGCGCACCAAATCATCGTCAGGCCCCGATTGCCCGCGCGCGTTGTACAGTGGGGCGAGCTCGGTTAGAAGTTGCTCAGTTGCGAACCGGGGAAACCACGGATCGTCAAGCATGATCAGGTCGTAAGCTCCCGTCCCGGCAGTCAGGTCAATCAGCTCCTTTTCGAAAAGATTGTCGTAAGGAAACTCGGCAATGCTGATGTGCACGCCGTTGAGCGTTTCGTAATCGCGAGCCGCCTGCTTGAGCGCGTCTCCCTCGACGCCGGAGTTCACCGCTAGAGTCAGTTGCTTCGCTCCGGTTCCAGAGCCTCTGCAACTGACAAAAGAGATGGGAAGAACCAAGGCGATCAGGAAAAGAAGAAACGCGCGAAAGTGTTTGAACGCGCGATCAAAGACAGACGTATGAGCAGATTCGCACATGCTCTCATTTACACCTCAATTTATTGAGGTCTTTCCTGGTCGGTTCGAACTCAAGTGCTTCAACAGCTTGCGGTAAAATGCTAAGTCGTTGAAAACGGTTCCCCTGCCTGACGTCGAGCGAGCACCTCACCGATTGCGAACCGCGTTCTTGTTTGACGCGGGCTGACCCGCGCCAGCCGGCGGCGCTCCGCTCATTACATCCGCGAAAGCGCGAAGCGCTTCTGCGGAGCTCGATATTTGCTGCTTTGCTTCCTGTTGTGTAACTTTCTTCATTCCACCCGGCACGTCGAATTGTGAACGATCCGGGTTGAGCTGAATCTCGCGTTCTTCGACAATCATTCGCCACTTCTTGCCATCTGATTTACTTGTGCTGACTTCCGAGCGGATCGGCAAGCCTGTCTCCTGATCGACAAAGATAACGCCCTCAGTTTGTATTGACGCATCACGTGCTGCGACCAAGCGGTACTCGATAGTTGTCCGACCATTGACCGGCTCCGGACCGATCCGTTCGAACCGTAGACGCGACTGCATCTGCTGTGCGAACGAGACCGGCGACAACGCGCTGCCTATCTGGAAGCCAAACGCGTCGGGCGTAAGCTCGACGTATTGCTTGCTTCCAGGGAAAACGAGATATTTCAGTCCCGATTTCTCCAGATAAGCGATCTGGCCCAATGGTGCGGGCAACGTGAACGCCCACCGCCGGTCGGCGTCAAACCTTGCGAAGCCGAACTGGAGAGTTGCCATTGGCGCCGGAGCGTCCGACGCAGCTTCTTGCGCGCCGATCGTCATCGCTACACTGTAACGATCGGGCTCTCTGATATTGATGTCGGCCTCACCGCTTAATGCCTTCGAACTCGTATTGTTGTTGGCAGGCCTGTTGCCTGAAGTCACATTCGAGTTCGCATTGTTTGGCTTGGCGGGGCCGTTGCAGCCAGGAACAAAGGAGATCGTGAAGACCGCTAGAACCGTAAAACTGGGTCCAAGCACGTGAATAAACCGTTGCACTCGCTCGCTGCCGGGCGGCAATGGTCGCATCCAATCCTCCTCAAAACGTCCGTTGTCAGTAGTCCGTAGTCCTCAGCTACTGACCACGGACTAAGGACTACTGACTAATAGTAATCATCATCGGCGCGGGTTCGCTTGCCGCGTTTGCGCGCACCGCGGCCGCCGCCAAGTTGAGAGAATTGGTCGGTACCATAACTCCCCAGTCCCGCAAGCGTGAATGTGAACGACCAAGCGCTCTCGTTGCGAAGCCCGGCCTTAAACGTACTGTAGTTGAATTGGACGCCGCAACAATCCCAAGCATAGCCGATGTAGCTGCGTGAATTCATGAGCCGCCCGTGCGAGATCTGTGTGTCGGTGATGAATCGATCGGTGAAGTCGTAAGTCATCCGTGAGCCACCATATAACCCGCGGAGATCATTCCCAACCTGGAACGTGGCGCTGACTTGATCGCCCGGAAACGTGCCCGGCTCGAATCCAGTGGTGGGCAGCTTTACCTGACGAGACAGATAATAGCTCGCCGACACGGTCACCTTGTCGGTCCTCATTCCGCCATCGACCGTAATATTCCGCACGACGCCCGAGTCATTGCTCAAGTCCATTCGCAGATCGGCGTAAACCGATGACAGCGGACGATAGCGCACGGCGAGATTAAGCGGCGAGAAGGCGCGCTCGCGTCCGCCAAACGTGAAACCCGACAGCGTGTTGATTGGATAAAACTGGTTCCGACGGCCCTCGACTAGCGCGCCGCCGAAATTCCGATCGAAGAAATACTTTTGCGCGACCTTGATGGTCAACAACTCGTATGCTTGCGCCGGCGCCTCCTCACTGTTTGCCATCACCGCGGAAGTTTCCCGGTTCTCTGCGCGCGCGCTCGTCGCCTTCTGCTGATTGACTCGGTCTTTCGGATTCAACTCTTGCTGTTGACCTGTTTCGAGGTTCTGTTTCGATTCGGCCGTCCGCGCCGGCTCCGATTTGCTGCGAGGCTTCTCTTCGGGCGCTGCAGGCTCGCTCTTTGCTGGAGCCTCGGCTTTATTCTCCGGTTGACCCGGTGGTTGTCTGTCGCGATCCAGTTTGTCCTTCTCGCTTGGGCGCACTGGCTTCATTCCCGACGGCGCTCGGCGAACCCTTGGTCGCCTACGAGTTACATCGGCCGCAAGCTGTTTTGTGAAGAATCGATTCACCACCGCATACTCGACCTCGTTTGTGTCGGCCACCGCGTCGGCATCGTCGAACCGGATGATCCTGTTGAACTCATTACCAATCCCGCCAATCATTCGATAAGTGATGTAAGGCTCTATCAAGTGCTTGAACCGCGTCGAGCCATCCTCGTTGGTGTAAGTCTTTTCGAGCGCCGGCGGCCGTACGTCAACAGCCAGCTCAGCGTAGTGGCGCGAAACATTCCTCTCGATGATCGGGTTGAGCAAGTTGCGATCGAAGAGCTTGAGATCAGGCCTGAACTCGACACGACTCGGGTTGAGCCTTGGATCGGACGCGTCGAATGTGAACTTCTCCGGATCGAAAGGCGGCACGTTGGGGTTGAGGCTGCTGGTGTAAAACGTCTCGCGCAGGCTCAGGCTCGGAGTGACCGCTATTCCCGCAACCGTTGCAAGCGGCGCGGTAATCTTCGGCTGGAAATCGAACCGCTGAACCGAAGCCGGGGTGACAAACACAAGGTTTGGGTCGACGGTTTCCTCTTTCTTGAGCGCTCCGACGCTCGAGTCAAGCGAAAAATAAATCGGCGTGTTATCGAAGATGCGCCGGGGATAGACGGTAATGTTAACCTCAGGCGCCTGGCGAACCTTGATGTCGAAATTCGTTCCCGCGCTTGGAGTTTGCGGATTGCGACTCGGTGCGAACAGCGTCGTGGTTTCATTCGACGCCAGAAAGTTGAAGCTAAATCCATTTGAGTTGTTATTCGCATAGAAGGTCGATTCGCGTCTAGGATCGATGACTTGCGCGATGTCGTCCGAGAAGATCTGGCGAAACGCGAGACTTGAAACCAGCGATACGTTGCCGACTGCCAGCCAGCCATGAGGGAGGTGCTGGATGCCCTCGACGATAAACGCGGTGCCGCCTTGATTCTCGCCCGGCGGCCCGAACAGTCTGTCCTTGACTGTGAACCCGCCGAGTCTGAGATACGATCTCTCGTCGGTCTGCGCGCGAAACTCCGCGCCCAATCCGATCCCGCGCTGTGTGTAGATATCGCCTCTAAAGGTTATATCCGCGGATTCGCCGAGCGTCTGGTAATAAGCAAGCTTGAGCGTGCGACCCTTCTGATTCGAAGTGCCGGTGCTCGGCAGCAGGAATCCCGACTTGCGCTCCCTTCTGGTCGCCGGTATCCACGCGTAAGGCAGCACGAAAGCCGGAAGCGTTTTTATATGAAACACCGCGTTGTGCATGATCACGCGGTCGCCCATCTTCAACTCGGCGCGCCTGACCTTGAATCCCCACTTCGGCACGGCGTCTTCACACGCGGTTACCTCGGCGTCGTACAGCTCGTAAGTATCCGGTCCTGTCTTCTCGACGCGCGCGGCAGTGAAGAAAACATAGTCGCCGGTCTGGGTGCGATTGGTGAAGCCGGTTGTGTCCCAGAAGACACCCTTTTTGGTGTTCCAATTGATTTCCGCGCGGCGGGCAGTGACCCGCTGGTCGGCGCCTTGATCAAAGATCACATTGCCCTCAGCAACCGCGTCGTTGGTCGTGGTGTTGAGCGTCAGCCGATCAGCTTGCAAGCGGTCCTCGTCTTGCGTTGCGTTGACGTAGCCTTCGTAGAGGATCAGATCGCCGGTCTTTGATTGTCGGTCGGCGACAATTTCAACAACTTCATCCTTCGTAGCAACCGCTTTCGATGGTGAGCCATCTTGTTTCTCGGCCGGCGCTTCCTTCTTGCGTTCGGCCTTTCTCGCGCGCTTATCTTTCTGGTCTTCTGGTTGCTGCTGGGTTTGTTGCGACTGCTGCCCGACGACCTGGGCTTCGAAAGTCGTCAGCACCGCGAGCGGTAGCGAGCGCGTTCGCACACCCGGCTTGGGAAAGACGCTCGCTACCGCTCGCGGTACTGACGAGACTAGGGCAATGAAAAGGACGGACGATATGATGAGACGCAGGCGCCGAAAGCGGAGCATCAGATTAACCAACCTCTGCACGGGAGAGTCGATAGTAGCACGTCGATTTTGGGCCGGGCAATCTCGGTGGTAGTATCTGCAAGGATGTGTTGAGA
>DATFWM010000407.1:0-8156 GCA_035259295.1 Blastocatellia bacterium
GGCGGGTGTATGCGACGACTTGAGGCGGAGTGCTGTAGCTGCCTGTCTGCTTGTCACTCTGATCACCGAAACGCGGGCCGAGAACTATCTCGGCAGGCTGCTCGCTACCGCCGGTTTTGACGTCCACCGTAATGTCAACAACGAAGCTGTCGCCGTGAAAAGTGAAAGTCTTCTTAGCCGAGACGGCTGGCGAAGAGTACACGAAGCTGATTGTCCGAGTATCACCGGGGCCGGTTAGATTGATCTCATTGTCGTTGGGTCCGATTCCCTCGACCTGAAAATTTACACCATTGAGTTTAGAGCCGATTTCCGGAGACCACGGCGTCCGCAAGCTCCACGGGGCGGCCAGATACTCTGGTATCTGTTGCGGGATCAACTGAAGCTTGTTGCCATCAGCCCCAGTGATCTCGCGCTCGCGGCCACCTTCTTCGTAACGGTCGAGGATCCAAGACGTCGCAACAGCTCCGCGATTCGAAAGCTTTGCTCGCCAATAATGAGTGTTGATCGTGATCTCGCGCGGCGGAACTTGTGTGGCTTGGGTTGGCTGTCGAGAAGCAGAAGAGGAACCCTGCTGCGTGCTTTTTTTCGTCGTCGAGGCTGGCGGTTGCTGCTTGGTTTCCTGTTTCTGTTCTTGCGCGGGTTGGTCGATTTGAACCGTCTCTTCGATCGGCGGCCGTGGCGCCATGTACCGCGCGATGAGAGGCCACGACATCAGCACGAGCAACGAAAGAGCCAAGGCAAGTATTAGACGACTTCGATCCATCGAATCATGTTCCTTAAGAAAGCTAGCTTACGGGGTCGTATCCGCCCGGATTAAACGGATGGCACCGCAAAAGCCGCCGAGCTCCAAGATAAACGCCGCGCAGCGCGCCGTACTTCTCAATCGCCTGCATGGTGTACTCGGAGCAGGTGGGCGTGAATCTGCACGAAGGCGGGAGTATCGGCGAAAGAATCAATTGGTAGACTCGTATTAAAAAAATCAGAACGACCTTCACTTCTCGCCCGCCCTCTTCAGTAACGCAACCAGCTCGCCTTCGACTTCCCGGTAGCCGGCTTCCGTCAGTGCTCGTTTCACGTTAATGACTATATCAACTCCGGTTTGGGCTAGCCATTTGTTTTTTCTGAACGCCTCGCGGAGCAGCCGGCGAGCGCGGTTGCGCTCGACCGAGTTGCCAATCTTGCGCGTCACCGTAATCCCGATTCGCGGGTTACCGGCTTGGTTGGCTATCAGGAAGGCAGTGAACAATCTTGATTGGACCTTTCGCCCTTGTTCATAAACCCGGCGGAAGCCGTCGCGCTTGAGTACACGATCTGACTTCGGAAACTTGTGCTCAGTCATTTGTCATTGGTCATTTGTCATTTGTCGCACCGTGCAATGTACCAATGACAAATGACCAGTGACAAATGACTCAGACTCAGTAATGCGCCGGGGTTAGCCGCTTGCGCCCTTTTGCGCGTCTGCGTTTGAGCACGAGTTGCCCGGCTTTGGTGCTCATTCGCACGCGAAACCCGTGGGTCTTGGCGCGCCGGCGATTGTTTGGTTGAAAGGTTCTCTTCATGTCTCCTACGCTCCCTTTTCCTCATCCATGCAGAAAAGATTAAAACTATAGAGGCGAAGTTGGAATGTCAAGCGCGCGCAAACAGTTACACAGCAACATCGCACCTTGCGCGGGCTCACCCTTGCGGGGCATTATTATTGACAGGGCGAAACGCCGATGTTAACTTGACCTCGAATTTTTCATAAGGGCGTGCCCCTGTCAAAAGTCTATGATCAAAAGGAGCGGTGAAAGATTCGATGATCGCAAACGCGAAATACTTGCGACGATCGTGAGGGATCACATCGCCTCGGGTCAGCCCGTCGGGTCATTCGCGCTCGCCAGCAAGTCGCGGGAAAGCCTGTCCTCGGCCACGATCCGCAACATCTGCGCGGAGCTCGAAGAAGACGGTTATTTGACACATCCGCACACTTCGGCGGGTCGGCTGCCCACTGACAAGGGCTACAGGTTTTACGTTGACAATTTCATAAGCTCGACCAGGCTGTCGCGGTCGGACGCGGCTCGAATAAACGAGCGATTGCTGGACGATCAATCGCTCGCGAATCCGGAGTTGCTGATGGAGCGTACAAGCCGGCTGCTGTCGCAGTTGTCCGACAACGTCGGTATAGTGGTGTCGCCTTCGAGCGCACGCGACATACTTCATCACATCGAGTTCGTAAAACTGACGGATTCGCGGATACTCGTGATCACTGTTTCGAGCGCCGGCCGCGTGCAGGATCGTGTTATTCGCGTAGACGCCGAGTTTTCGCAGGACGAATTGAACTCGACCTCGCGCTATCTTATCGAGAACTTCCGTGGATGGACGCTCTCGGAGATCCGCGACGAACTGTTGCTTCGGATGAGCGAGGAGAAAGCTCTCTACGATCAGTTCTTGCGCAACGCGGTGCTGCTGTGCAGCCAAAGTCTTCAGGAAGGCGATCAACCTGACGTTTTTATAGAGGGAGCTTCGAACATTCTCTCGAAACCCGATTTCGCGGACACCGAGCGAATGCGAGCGCTTTTCAAAATGTTCGAGCAGAAGAGTCGCATCGTGAAGATTCTTAATGAGTGCATCGAGAGCGCGCAGCGCGAGGCGGTGTCAGTGCGGATCGGCAGCGAGAACCGATTTGCTGATTTGCGAGACTGCACGGTGATCGCCTCGTCGTGTGTGTATCCCGGAGGCGTTGCGGTGGGAAGCATCGGCGTCGTGGGACCGACAAGGCTTCAATACGATCGTTTGATATCCGTAGTGGATTACATTGCGAGGTTGTTCGAGCGTGCGTCTAGCGTGAATGCCGCCAGACCCATTTGATTGCCAGGAAACGTGATGACTCGTGCAGAGAACATAAGAGACGAAATGCGAGACAAAGGTCATACCTTAAAGCGGGAAATACCCATCAGCTTCGACGACGAAGAGACTCCAGAAGAACCCCTGGAGGAACAATCCGGCAAGCCCAATCAAATGGGGCTGGCCGACGACGAAAGCGATGATCAGCAGCAAACGGCGACCGACGAACCTGTCGGAGCAAACGCGTCCGATCCGCAGCCTATGGACCAGCTTCAAGCGCAGGTCAACGAGCTGAGCGCGGAGAAAGCGTCGCTGTACGACCGATTGCTGAGACAACAAGCCGAGTTTGAGAATTACCGCAAGCGGGTCGAGCGCGAACGCAGTGGGATCTATCAGCACGGCCGCGATGATGTGCTGTTGCAACTCCTGCCGGTCGTTGATAACTTCGAGCGCGCGTTGTCGAGCCTTGAGACCAGCGATGGCGACGCGGAAGCCTTACGACATGGCGTTGAGTTGATTCACAAGCAATTCAAAGACGCGCTCTCGAAATTCGGACTCGAGCCGGTCGAAGCAGTGGGCAAGACGTTCGACCCGCACGTTCACGAAGCGGTGACGACCGAGCCGTCTGACAAGCACGAAGAAAACACAGTGATCGAAGAGTTTCAACGCGGGTACAAAGTAGGCAACCGATTGCTCCGCCCCGCGAAGGTAAAAGTCGCCTCCAGCCCCTCGAAATAGACTCGAATTGAAAATTTTCATTTTGCGATTTTCAATTTTCCCAATCCTCCCGAAGCTCCCAAGTTGATTAGACCCCTGACAACCTTCTCGGTTCGATTCGAGAGGAGGCAAGTATGGGCAAAGTCATTGGAATAGACCTGGGCACGACCAACTCTTGCGTCGCCATCCTGGAAGGCGGAGTCACGCAGATAGTGCCAAACAAGGAGGGCGGACGTACAACGCCGTCGGTCGTAGCATTCACCGAGAAGGGCGAGCGGCTGGTAGGCCAAATCGCCAAGCGTCAGGCCATAACGAATTCGGCCAATACAATCTACGCGGTGAAGCGGTTAATGGGGCGGAAGTTCGACTCGCCGGAAGTCGGGCGCGCCCGCGAATTGTGCACTTACGAAATCACGGAGGCACAAAACGGTGATTGTCGGGTTCGAGTGCGGGGCCGCGATTATTCACCGCCTGAAATTTCCGCAATCCTGCTTCAGCGTCTAAAGCTGGCTACGGAAGAGTTCCTGGGCGACGAGGTGACTGAGGCAATCATTACCGTCCCCGCCTACTTCGACGACATCCAGAGGCAAGCGACAAAGGACGCGGGCAAGATAGCCGGGCTGAACGTCCAACGGATCATCAACGAGCCAACCGCTGCCGCGCTTGCTTACGGGCTTGGCAAACGCGACCATGAACGTATCGCGGTGTTCGATCTGGGCGGCGGCACGTTTGATATTTCGATAATGGAGATGGCCGACGGTGTCTTCGAGGTGCTGTCAACTTGCGGCGATTCCTTCCTGGGCGGCGAGGACTTTGACCAACGCATCATCGATTGGATGATCGGGACCTTTAAGCAGGAGACCGGGATCGACTTGCGACCTGACAGGCTGGCGCTTCAGCGATTGAAGGAGGCAGCCGAGCGCGCCAAGTGCGAGCTTTCCACCGCCACCGAGTCTCAATTGAACCTGCCCTTCATCGCTGCTGATCCGACCGGACCGAAGCACTTCAACAAGTCGCTCACTCGGAGCAAGTTTGAAGAACTAGTGGTCGATCTTGCCGAGCGCACAGTCGAGCCCTGCCAAAAGGCGCTTGCCGACGCGAAGCTCTCCCCCGAGCAGATCACCAAGGTGCTGCTGGTAGGCGGCCAGACTCGCTCGCCAATCATCGTCAGCCGAGTGCGCGAAATCTTTAAGCGTGAGCCTTCGATAGAAATCAACCCCGACGAGGTCGTCGCGATCGGCGCAGCCATTCAAGTAGGCGTTCTGGCGGGCGACGTGAAAGACCTGATATTGCTCGACGTGATTCCCCTGTCGCTTGGCATCGAAACGCGGGGCGGATTGTTCACCAAGCTGCTGGATCGAAACTCGACAATCCCGACTAAGAAGAGCCTCGTTTTTACGACGGTCGCCGACAATCAGCAAGTGGTGGAGGTGCACGTGCTCCAGGGCGAGCGCGCGCTGGCAGCCGGCAATCGCAGCCTCGCGCGATTCGAGCTTGTGGGCATCCCGGCAGCGCCTCGCGGCCTGCCTCAAATCGAGGTCACGTTCGAGGTCGACGCTGACGGAATAGTTTCGGTCTCAGCGCGCGATAAGATGACCGGACTCGAACAAGCGATGCGGATAACGCCATCTTCGGGTCTGTCCGCTTCTGAGATTTACGACCTGATCGAAGAGGCGAATCGCAACGCCGAGAACGACCGCCGAATGAAAGAAATCATCATTGCTCGAAATAGACTGGAAGGTCTGCTACAGAACACAGTGCGGTCGTTCAGCGAATTTGGATGGATGCTCTCGGCAGATGACCAGCAGTTCGTTCGCGCCACGATCGAACACGCGAGAGAGACAACCGCGACCGAAGATGCCAACCAAGTGCGTTACTCGCTCGAGGAACTCGAGAAAGCCGCGCGTTTGATCACCGACGCAATGTTCCGACCGTCAGGACTCGCAGGCCCAGCGAAAAAAGAAACGGAAGAGGCAGCTCAGTTGTTGGAGACCTCGTAGAGTTTGCTATAATCGATCTTCAACCGCGGGGAGCACTGGGAGCACGGGGTAATAACTGTCATCCCCATGTTCCCCGTGCTCCCCGTGGTGAGATTAGACTGGAATTAGGAACCGGAGTTGAGCAGCAAACGCGATTACTACGAGGTGCTTGGCGTTCACCGGGACGCTACCGATCAAGAAATAAAGCAGGCCTTTCGGCGCCTCGCAATCAAATACCATCCGGACAAAAACCAAGGCGACTTGGAAGCCGAAGAGCGCTTCAAAGAAGTGAACGACGCTTATCAGGTGCTCTCGCAACCCGAGGTCCGCGCCCGTTATGATCGATTCGGCCATGCAGGTGTCGGCGCCGGAGTGGCGGCGGGAGCAGGGGCCGGTCCCTTCCCGGACCTGGAGAACCTGTTCGATATGTTTGGAATCGGCGACATATTCGGCGGCCGAACCAGCCGTCGAGCCGGGCCACGCCGAGGCTCAGACCTCAGATACGATATCGACCTCACGCTGGAAGAAGCTGCTACCGGGCTAAAGACAAAGATTCGCGTTCCGCGACTCGAGACCTGTGACGTTTGTCGCGGGACTGGCGCCGCTGAAGGCTCGCAGCCGGTGCGCTGCTCGACTTGCACCGGCAGCGGACAGGTTCGATATCAGCAGGGGTTCTTCTCAGTCAGCCGGACGTGCTCGACCTGTCGCGGCACTGGAAAAGTCATTCGTGATGTTTGCCGAGCCTGCCGCGGCGAGGGCCGCGTCGAGCGAGAGAAGACGCTCGAGATAAAGGTTCCGGCGGGCGTCGACAACGGCTCGCGTCTGCGAATCGCCGCCGAGGGTGAAGCCGGTGAGCTTGGCGCGCCGCACGGCGATTTATATGTCATCGTGCACGTAAAGGAACACGAGTTTTTTGAACGCCGCGACGCGAATCTGTATTGCACAATACCGGTCTCGTTCGCTCAAGCCGCGCTGGGGGCGGAGGTGACGGTGCCCACGCTCGATGGCGACCAGAACCTTCGAGTTCCGGAAGGAACTCAGAGCGGCGCCGCGTTCAGGTTAAAAGGCAAGGGTGTTCCGGTGCTTGGCGGGCGCGGGCGTGGAGATCTTTTTGTTAGCGTACACGTAATCACCCCGACCAATCTGTCACGCGAGCAGCGGAAATTGCTTGAAGAACTGGCCAGGCTGGAAACCGATGGCCATCACGATCACAGATTTGCCGGCAAGGTCAAAGATATCTTCAAGTAATTGTTCCTAAAACGGCGAACAGTCAGCGTATTCAAGCTCCGTGACTATCTGCGCGTTCTGTTTCCTAATACTCTTCTCCAGTCTATCCGTTGTCACGATCTGGACCGGCGTTAGAATTAATGGGGGGACGAAACAGTTTCGCCCGGGTTGGGTAGCTTTCACGAAGACTTTAGGCCGCTTTCAGTTTCGACTAAGCTTGTTATTGATCTCGTCGAACCCGCTCCCGTGAAGCCAAAAAAAACGGCCACGACCATGTGATTTGAAAAATCTACTTCGGGTAAAGGTGGCCTGATGTCACGGGCTTTGAAGTGAGCCAGCTTCCACACTACTCTAAAAGCATTTCGGTTCGCGATAATAAAGACGGTCCCAGCGCCACTCTGATCATAGGTACCTCCATCCGAGTATTTGATGATTGTGTCAAAGGGCAAGATTTGCTCGAACTGTTGGGTGCCGACTGTCGGCAAGCACAAGAGGACCGTTACAAGAATGAACAAGCAGATCGTGCGGTTTGTCCGCATCTTCGATCCCCAGACCGCTAACCGGCAACTCAGCGAAGGGCGGCTCGGTTGGGTTGACGGTCTCATTTAGACGGAGCGTAATACGGATTCATCCCCGAAGCGTGGTCCGTTGTGTCAAGTATCTCACGAACTTGAGGCACCTGTTCGCGAATTAACCGCTCTATGCCCATCTTCAAAGTCACATCAGCCGCGCCGCAGCCTTGACAACCCCCGCCCATTCGTATGAACACGTTGTCGTCTTGAACGTCCAGCAGCTCGACGAACCCGCCGTGCGCCGCAACGCCCGGATTGATCATCTCGTCGAGCACTTGCTGCACCCTAATTCTCACGTGCTCGGGAGGCAGTCGGTCTCCTTCAGCAATTTCAGGAGGAGGATTCAGAAAGGTCCTGATCGCCGACCCGACTCGTTTGCCTAGTTGACGCCAGTCTTCTGCGCCGCCTTGAGTCACGGTCACGGTGTTATCGTTCAGCTCGACCTTCATTACGGCAGGAAGCTTGAACAGGTTGTCAGCCAGGTCGTTCTCGCTCGCTTCTTCAGGCGTGTAGAAGACAGCAGACCCGTCGTGCACCGGGCGATCAACGGTGAAGCGGCAAACGTGAATGTCATCGCGGTCTACTTCGGCGCGGATTTGAATGGCAAAAGGTGAACTCATCATTAGCTCCTCGATTCATATTTTCGGCACTCATTATACAACGTTAGCGGACGCGCATCCATCGGCTTCGACACAAGAGGCGAACCTCAAGGCTTTCGTTTCCTCGTTATACCCCCGCTCTCTTTTCAAAGGGACCAAACTGGTCCCGCGTGGGCTCCGCTCAGCAAAACCACGCTTCAGTCAACCGCGGCGGGCGCAAACGCTCGGCTAGCCAGCCT
>DATFWM010000408.1:0-3647 GCA_035259295.1 Blastocatellia bacterium
TGCTGCGACGCATCCCTTATCAATGAGACAATTGAAAAGTCAGTGCTGAATGCCTTCTTCTCCTTGTTATCGCTAAACGTGAAGGCGGAGGCCGGGACTTCGGCCAGCACAGGCACAAGTCCTTTTCTGCTCGACTCAGGAAAACTCAGTCCTATGATTCTCAGCGCGAACTGATTTGAGTTGTGCTGTCGAGTCAAAGAAGCAAGCGCAGGCGCTTCGTAGTCAAGCACGGGGGAAGAACTCACGGTACTGACGGCGTAATAGCCCTTGCGGGTTTGCACGTCGAGGTTCGAGTGGCTGAGCTTCACTGCAATCTGGCGAAAGCGACCGTCGTAGTCCTGATTCTTTGGAACGTAAGTCAGCACGTAATGAGCGCGCATGTCTTCGTCAATGCGGCGAAGCCCCGCGCTCAAGTCATTGGTCTCGCTGATGAGGAAACCTCCGGTCTGGTCGGCAAGCTGGCCAAGCCCGCTGTGGGGATTCAAATTAAGCAGATCCTCGTTGCGTTCGAGCTCCTTCATAAGGGGACCTGAACCGTCGTCGCGGCTCCGGCCCACCTGCTGCATCCGCCTCTGTGCGAGAGAATTGAGCTCGCGCGTAGTTTCGGCATTGCGGCTCTCTACCCGCAGCCCAGCGGCGTCGAGTGGATAGATGCTGACGTTGGCTCTGGTCGCCTCGCTTATGACTGCGCGGAAGTGAGCTTGCACGGCGGGCGGAAGCGCCAGACCCTCTGAGAAAAAGATAATCGTCTTGCGGCCCGGAAGATTGCGAAGCGAGTTGACCACCGCAAGCAAGCCGTTCGTTGTAGCATAACCTTGCTGGTCGCGCTCGAGGGTCTCGAACGTTTCCAGCATCCGCGTCTGCATCTGAGCAAACTGTTGCTCGGCTGCTGCCTGGCCCGTCGCCGAGCCGGCGGCGGCAGCGCTTCCGCTGTCGCGAGCGGCGCCCGATGAAGCGGCTCCCGCCTCCGACTCGGCGCCCTGACGCTCTAATGTAGCGCTTCGGTTCGACAGGCTGCGAGTCTGTTCCGTGCTCGATGCGTAAACCGCAGTCGCAAGCGACGTAGCCCGGTCAATTGCCTGGCTGACAAGCTGAACGTTATCAGTGTAAGGCTGAAGGATCCGAAGCGACTGGTCAATCAAGAAAACGCCGGTGAAATCGTCAGGTTTGGCGAACTCACTTGCGTAGGTTGCAGCAGCTTTGTGCGCCAACGAGCGAGCATTCGTGGAGAGCCTATCGAAAACTAGCGCGACAATGTTGATGTTGGAGATTGGGTCTCGCGGAGTTGCTGGCTTCGAGGCCCGCTCTTCATTTCGCGAACCGTCTTTCTTAACGACTGCCCCGGTTGTTGCGGACTCGCGCGAGACGAGGCGAAATGATCTCACATCTTGTCGAACGCCGTCTTCGTAGATTTCGAAATCGGAAGCAGCCAGATCCTTCACCGGTCGCCCCTTCTTGTCTCTGACGACTACATCGAGCACGACCTCAGTCGTGCCGATGCGGATCCTTTGCTCGTCCTGCTGGCTCCAATCGAAAGCCATGTGGTTAAAGCTCGGAATCTCCAGGAAAGCTATCAAAGCCAGCATGAGAGTAAGCATACAGAGCTTCATTGTTGTTTCTCCGGGAGGTCGTAAGTGAGTAGGCAATTATAAAGCATTCGGCGCTTTGCTTCCAGGCATCAAAGTCGGTAGTTGGTACCGAGAAGCCCAAATGTGGCGCGCAAAAGGGGCCCGTCGCGTTCCGCATTGCTTGCGATCCGACTTTCAACGGCTGTATATTTCTTTGTCGCCTTCAATCTTACGAACAGGCCAAACGCTTAGTAAGGACTCTCGCAATGCGTAAGCCTAACCTCGCGATCCATCTTCTGGCTTTCGCCATCTTGACATCAATAGAAGGCGGACAGTCGCCGGCCCGGGCGCAATCAACTGATGTGGAGCGCATCTTTGAGCGAGCGGTGAACCTGCACGAGGCCGGCGATATCGAAGGGGCGATAAACGGGTACAAGGCTGTTCTGGCGCTACGCCCGGATCGCGTAGACGCTCGCTCGAATCTGGGCGCGGCATATGTCCGCCTGGGTCGATACGAGGAGGCGATCGAGCAGTACAAGCGCGCCCTGGCAATTGACAGCCTCAACACCACCATCCGCTTTAATCTCGCTTTAGCATTCTACAAGTCGGAATACACCGCGGAAGCGATTGAAGAGTTGACTCGCGTCGTTGCTTCGCAACCAGGGAATACTAATGCGGTTCTGCTGCTCGCGGATTGTCACCTGCGGATGGGCGAGTACAAAAGAATTATCGAATTGCTATCGCCGCTCGAGGCTCGATACGGTGATGACCGAGCGTTGGCTTATTTGTTGGGCACGGCCTTGATTCACGATAATCAAGTGGAGAAGGGCCAAGTCTTGGTCGATCGCATCCTTCGCGGCGGCGATTCCGCTGAAGCCAGGGTGTTGATGGGAACCGCTCACATGATGGCCCACGATTATCCGAACGCGCTGAAGGAGTTTGAACGGGCGATCGCATTGAATCCCAAGCTACGGACTGCCCACAGTTTTTACGGTCAGGTGTTGCTAAAAACTGGAAACATCGAACAGGCTATGAAAGCTTTTCGGAGCGAGCTGGAGATCGACCCCAACAGCTTCGAGTCGAATCTCTATCTTGGTGTTCTGCTCAAGCAGGATCAGAAGAACGAAGAAGCTCTCGCGCACTTAGAGCGCGCGCGGCGTCAACGCCCGCGCGCGACGAACGCGCGTTATTTCATCGGTAGTCTCTATGTTTCGCTCGGCAAAATCGCTGAGGCGCAGCATGTCCTGGAGGAAGTAATCAAAGAGGCGCCTGATTTTGTCGAAGCCCATGTCTCGCTGGCGATAGTCTACTACCGGCTCAAGCGCAAAGAGGATGGCGACCGCGAGCGCGCTGTTATTCAAAAACTCAACGCAGCGAACCAGGCCCAGGCTCTCGGAGCTCAGGACAGTCTCGGGCCCGCCTACCGAGGAGAAGCGTCTCCGAAGCGGGAAGAGAAGAAACCGTAACCCGGTGTTGTTGTGAGCACATCAAGAACTACTGGCACAGTGAGATTGCATTTCTTAACTGCATGGATACCCCTTTTCTTGCTCACTGCGATGTGCGCGCTATCGCAGGCACAGGAGACAAGAAAAGCGCCGGCTCGAGCTCCCGCAACTTTTGATCAGATCGCTAAGCGCGCGAATCAGGCTCGCGAGGCGGATCGACTCGGTGAGGCGATTGATCTTTACCAGCAGGGGCTTCGGATGCGGCCGAACTGGGCTGAAGGCTGGTGGAACCTCGGCACGATTTTCTACGATCAGGATCGCTACACGGAAGGTCGCGATGCCTTTCGACACGTTGTCGCTCTTGATCCCAAGAATGCCGCCGCCTCGGGGCTCTTGGGGCTTTGCGAATTTCAAACGCGAGAGTATCAGCGTTCGCTGGTCGATCTTCAACGCGCGCGCTTGCTGGGAATGCCGCGCGGACAGCAGGTTACGTCAGTAGTCCGCTACCATGCCGCCATTCTGATGACTCGTTTCGAGCAGTTCGAGGTAGCTTACGACATACTGCGCGAGTTTGCCGCCGAGGGCGATGAGAGTCCGAACGTGATCGAAGCCTTCGGACTGAATATACTTCGCA
>DATFWM010000409.1:0-3415 GCA_035259295.1 Blastocatellia bacterium
GGACTATATAAGAGATTCGGAGTCCAATTGTCCTGGCTGCCGCGCGCGATCGAGCTCTGCCCCATCCGGTAGATGTTGAAGAGAAGGTTCTCTTTCATCCGCGACGCATAATCGAGCACGGCCCGATTGAGCGAGATCATATACTCGACCGATTGGCGGAAGCGCCATTCCTGTGGGGAGATCGGGAAGGCGAGATCACCAGAAGGCAATTGCCGCTGCATCACAAGAGGAATCCTCATCGGCGTGGGGCTTCCGATGGCCTCTGTCAACAGCGCGATGATGTTGTGGAAGGTGGCGGTGTTACGGATACCGCCGTTCCACCAGCCGTCATACGAGCCGCCGCTGCGCATCGTGGCGCCGGGTTTGCCTTCGACCGCAAGCCTGGTGTGCATCGCCACCCCCAGCGATTGAAGCCCCAGGACAAGGATCGGATCCAGATTGTAGTTGTACGGATCCCTGAGCGGCGGCGACCAGAGCACTGTTCCCGCCGGGCCGCTCTGGTGGTGGTTGTATAGAATTTGTGGGAACCATTCGTGGTATAGAACGCGGTTGATGTTCTCGCTTTCGGCTTGAGTCGAGGCGAAGAAGTCGCGGTTGTTGTCGTGCCCGATGTATTTCTGACAAAGCCTTGGCAACCCGGTCAGGCTCCGCCGCTCCGGCGTCGAATCGCGCATGTACCAGTCCGCCACCAGGTCATTGCCGTCGGGGTTGGCGTGAACGAAGAGGATGATGACGTCGTTCAGAAAACGCAGCGTCTCTTCATCGTTCCGGCTCACCATCTGGTAAACCATCTCGCAGAGCTGCTGCGCCCCGAGCGTCTCGGTGGCGTGAAGCCCGCCGTCAATCCAGACGACAGCCTTGCCTTCCTTCGCGAGCTGTCTAGCCTGATCGTCGGTCAGTCCTTCGGCCAGCGCCAGACGGCGCGAAATCTCCCGATAGCGCGCCAGATTCCGATGGTTCTCGGGTGATGTCACGATCGCCATCAATTGAGGCCGGCCTTCTGCGGTCTTGCCGATCTCCTGCACGATCATCCGATCCGATTCACGATCCAGCTTATGCCAGTAAGCGGCGATCTGCCGATAATTGGCCAGGAAGTAATCGTCGCCGAGGTTGAAGCCGAACTCTTCTTTCGGAGTGGTGACGCGGTTTTGCGCCTTGGCCGTTACTGCGGTGAGCAACCACAGCGTCAATATGACGAGCGGCATGGCGCTACTAAGCTTGGAAATCATAGTTATCCCTCGGGAAATCAACCACGAAGAAACGAAGAACACGAAGAAAGAACACAATGAATCTTCGTGTTCTTCGTGGCTTCGTGGTCGATTTCCATTGTTTCGGGGCGTCGTAGGCTGCGACATGTACGACTCCTCAGAAAATTGCCACATAGTGACGAATTATGGTCTTTGAAAAATAAATGCAACCACGAATTCGGCAATTCGACCGGCGGCGTTCGATGGGATTCAAAGCCGTGGTTGCATATATTTCTCAAACATCATCAAAACCGTGTCGAGATTGCCCTGCCGCGGAGCGGCATTTGAACCTAGCCCGGCTTTTCAAAGCCGGGAGAGGGATTACGTAGTCGTTTCAGTCGCGGAGCGACGGTTGAGACCCATCCTGGATCTCAACCGTCGCTGCTGCGACTGAGAGCGGAGATGCGTGATTCGACCCGGCTTTGAAAAGCCGGGCTAGGCTCACGTGGTCGCTCCGCGACCGAGAAGACACTTGTTGCATTTATTTTTCACAGACAATTATTCGTCAAGTGACGAATAAATTCGTCACTACGTGGGTCACGTGACGAATAAATTCGTCACTACGTGGGATGTTCTCATAGTTTCATGGCGTCGCAACGCGACATGAAGGCCCCTCTGGAAATCAACCACGAAGAAACGAAGAACACGAAGAAAGAACACAATGAATCTTCGTGTTCTTCGTGGCTTCGTGATCGATTTTCATTGTTTCAGGGCCTCGATTGCGGAAAATCATTACGCGCCGAACTGGCGCAGGTGGTGGTCCATGTGGCGATAGCCCAACACGCCCCAATCTTGCGCCGACAATTCGCCGAACGCCGGATGCTCCGGCCAAGCTGTGCGGCCGGCGCTTTGCGCAATGCGGTTGAGCAGTTCTTTCACCGCCTCACTCTCTTTTTCGATTCCCTCCGACGGACGAACGATCAATTCCGGCGCGGTCGGCGCCCCTTTCGGAAACGGCAGCCAATAAATGATCAGTTTCTTGATCGGTCCAAAGCGTAAGGGCCCGCCTTTGGACTTTGGCGTCAGATCACCCAGCGTCATACGGAAACCATCGGCCAGATGCGCCAGCATTTGCTCGCAGTTCATCTTCCCCCACTGCGGTTTCGACTCGAGGCTGAGCCGCCCGAGCCGTACAACCAGTTCATTTCTGTCAGCTTCTGTCCACAAGGTTTTCATGATTTGGCCTCCCTATCGTTGATTAACCATTAAACGAGCCTTCCTCCATCGCGGGTCGAGCTTCTCGTGAATTCTTTTCGGTTCATCTGACCAGGCTTCGCGACGATCATCATCCCTGAACAGCGACGAAGTGACACGGGTTTCGGAGGACTTCCTCAGTAGATTTCGCTGGCGATTTAGGTTAGCGAGCGAATTTTTCTCAGAATGGCGGAAGTTTGTAAAGGCCGAGGTACACAAGTTGAGTTCCCTTTCATGTTCGTTTAGCGGCTTCAGAAAAAATGTAAAAGCTCGGCCTGGAGCCATCAAATTTCCGGGCGCCGTCGCTAAAATCTGTATTTCGAGCTTGAATGCGCTGCAAGTGGCGTGTAGGCTAACCGCGAATCCATCAACCTTTCGCAATTTTATCCAGCACGATTGGAAAATAATTTGGCCTGGGGCCAATTTACATCAACGTTTCCCGCTAAATCGAAGCGAGAGGAGAAGCCATGAAAAAGTTGAGCGTAATATCCACAGTCTTTTTGACGCTGGTCCTGACGGCCGCGTCGGCGCTGGCCTCGCCCACGGGCAGTATCACTGGCCTAATCAAGGACCAGTCGGGGGCGGCGATTTCCGGCGCGCAAATCACGCTGGTCAGAACCGACACCAATACGCGGTTGATCGCCAGGACCGACGCCAACGGCTCATATCAGTTCCCGCAACTGCCGCCCGCAAATTACTCGCTCACCGTGGAGGCGACCGGTTTTAAGAAAACTACGGTCGGGACCGTGGTGGTGCAGGTCGATCAGATCACGCGCGTCGACCTGGCGCTCGAAGTCGGCGCCGTAACGGAAGTGATCGAAGTGCAGGGGGCGACACCGATCCTCGAAAACGACAAAAACACGTTGAGCAGTGTCGTTGACAGCCGGACGATTTCAAACATGCCGCTTAACGCGCGCCAATTCCTGGATCTGGCGCTGCTCACGCCCGGTGTCGCGCCCGCGGCGACCGGCACC
>DATFWM010000410.1:0-3542 GCA_035259295.1 Blastocatellia bacterium
AGTCGCCGCCCCGCTGCTGAATTGCTGCGCGGAATGATGCCACGGCCTCAGGAAGCTTCGTGCTGCGATATAGCACGACGCCGAGCTCGTGATGGGCTTCAGGAAAGTTCTCGTTTTGTGAAATAGCAGTCCGCAGCGATTGGATCGCCGGCTCCAGCTTGTCTCCGCCGGCGTACAGCCGACCGAGCTCGTAGTGCGCGTCGGGGTAGCTTCCGCCCCGCAGCTCGATCGCTGCGTTGAATTCAGCGGTAGCATCGGTTACACGCCCGAGGCTGTACAACGCACGCCCCAGATCGTAGCGCGCGCGGGGGAATCGCGGATTCTGCTCGAGCGCCTTGCGATGCGCCTCGACCGCCTCTTCGAGATTACCCAGTCGCGCCAGAGCCTCGCCGAGATTGTGATAAGCCCACGGAAAGTGCTCGCGCTGGGCGATTGCGGTTCGATAAGATTCGACCGCCTCTTTTAGGTCACCTCGGCGGGCAAGCGAGCGCGCCAGCGCGTAGTGGGCCTCTGGATAAATCGGCTGTTGCTGGATTGAAGTCCGTGCTTCGGCAATCGCTTCCTCGAGCTGGCCCAAACCAAACAGCGCGCGGCTCAACTCGAAGTGTGCTTGGGGGAAAAGGGAACGCCGTTGTGCAATCGCGGCGCGAATGGCTTCAACCGCTCCGGGGAGATCGCCTTTCTCTGCCAGGACGCGGCCAAGCTCGAAATGAGTGTCTGGATAGTTGCCGCTGCGTTGATCCAACGCCTTGCGAAAGGCTCCTGCAGCCTGTTCCAGGTCACCGCGCCGCGCGAGCGCGACGCCCAGATGGTGCCACGCTTTCGGGAATTCACCGTTGCGTTGTTCGATAGCCTGATTGAAAGCACCGACCGCTTCGCTCGAATCGCCGCGCCGAAGAAGCGCGATGCCGAGATTATGATAAGCCCACGGATGATTGCCGCCGCGCTGCTCGATCGCTTTGCGATATGCTTCGATGGCTTCTGCGTATTCGCCGCGCCGGACGAGCGTCAGACCCAGCGAATAATAGGCATCGGGATTTTCAGGCTGCTGCTCGATAGATGAACGAAGCGCCTCAATCGCGCCGCCGATGTCGCCCGCGTCAAGAAGCGCGCGCGCAAGCTGATAGTAAGCGCGCGGGAAGTTGCCGTTGCGCATCTGGACGGCCATGCGATAGCTGTTGATCGCTTCGTCAAGCCATCCTTTGTTATAAAAGACGAGGCCTTTATCGAGATATTGTTGCGCTGTGTTGAGGGAGGCGCTCATAGATAAATTCTCCTGGGGAGTAAGATCCCTTCCAAACATCGCATTGTAATCGAGTGAGGAGAGTCGCCCGAAAATCCAGCGGGCTTTCTGTTAACCCGTCCGGTTTTGATCGAGCTGGGGCTTAATATATCACGCGAGGCCAGAAAGCCAAATGCCAAACAACATGGCGCTCAACCTATTCCTCCTTCAGCCAGTCGCGCGGATGGAAGAACTCGCACGCTTCAGCTTCGCGCGTTCCTGGTTCAGGATAATAGTCATATCGCCATCGAACAACTGGCGGCAGCGACATCAGAATCGACTCCGTGCGCCCGCGCGTCTGTAACCCGAAATGCGTGCCCCGATCGTACACCAGGTTGAACTCGACGTAACGCCCGCGCCGAATCAACTGAAATCCTCGGTGTCGCTCACCATATGACTCATCCCGCCGGCGCTCGACGATGGGAAGATACGCCGGGAGAAAGGCTCGGCCGATCACCTGCACCAACTCGAAGACGAATTCGATTCCTCGATCTTCGCTGGGCCGCTGGTCCCCCGGTTCAAGCGGTTCGTCCACGCGCTTGCCAGTTAGATAGTCGAAGAATATCCCTCCAACCCCTCGCGCTTCGTTTCGATGCTTGATGAAGAAATATTCGTCGCACCATTTCTTGAATCGGGGATAATACCACGGGTCGAATCTGTCGCATGCTTCCTTCAGCGTTCGGTGAAAATGAACGACGTCTTCCATGTAGGGATAGTACGGTGTCAGATCAGTACCGCCTCCAAACCAGCCACCAGAGCCTCTTTCAAGGTACCGGAAGTTCGCGTGCACGGTCGGAACCATCGGACTCAACGGGTGCAGCACGAGCGAAACGCCGGTTGCAAAAAACTTGTTGCCTTCGCCGACCGGCATCTTTGCCGCAAATTCCGAATCGAACTTCCCTTCCACCGCCGAGAAATTTACCCCGGCCTTTTCAAACAGTGCGCCGTCCTCCATGACCCGAGTTCGGCCGCCGCCTCCTTCTTGATGCGACCAAAGGTCTTCGCGGAATGTCGTCTCGCCGTCAAGCGTTCCTAACGCTGCGCATATGTCATCCTGAAGCTCGGAGAAGAAATCTTGGACTCGTTGTCTGATTGGCGGCGGGTTGTTCACTTTTGGCGCTCCTTTCTGAGCGTATGATGTCATGTTCCGCTAACAATTGACAGCATCACTTCGCAGATGATATTCAATTTCTACATGAAACCCTTTTGATCCCAACCTGGCTCTTTTCGCCGCCTCGTCTTTGTGACTGCGACGGCGCGATTGAGACAACACAGCGGCGAATCGCCAGCATTGTGGCGAACCGCTGGCGTGCGTCAATCGTTCTTATTCACGGCTCTCAACCCTAATTGAAGGCTAACGCATGCAAGCAAGAAAGGAAGTAGTCGCATATTCAGATCAGCCGGCCCGGACCGATTCCAGGCTCGCGGGGTGGGCGAAGTTTCTTAAAGAAGCAGTCGCAGGCTCGAATCAAGATTTCACCGAAGGCTCAATCGGCCGAGCCATCTTTCTTCTCGCCGTGCCTATGGTGCTGGAGATGATGATGGAATCGCTGTTCGGCATCATCAACGTCTACTGGGTAGCGAAATACCTCGGCAAGACCGAAGCCGCAACCGTTGGAATAACTGAGTCGCTGCTAACGATGGTGTTCGCCGTTGCGCTGGGCTTGAGCATGGCTACGACCGCGACCGTCGCCCGCCGCATTGGCGAGAAGGACCATCACGGTGCTTCAGTAGCGGCGTTTCAATCAATCGTCCTCGGCGTTGTAGCTTCGATCCCAGTTGCGGTGGTTGCGATCACCTTCGCGCCCGCGCTGTTTCGGCTTATGGGGGCGTCGCCTGGCGTGATCGACACTGGCGCCGGTTATGCCAGAATCATCCTCGGCGGAAACGTGGTGATCATGGAGTTGTTCCTGATCAACGCGGTGTTTCGCGGGGCAGGTGACGCCTCGATCGCGATGAGGGTGCTGTGGGTAGCAAACGCGATCAACATCGTTCTCGATCCGTGTCTCATCTTTGGGCTTGGTCCGTTTCCGAAGCTTGGCGTGACCGGTTCGGCCATCGCGACAACGATTGGTCGAGGAACCGGCGTCCTACTTCAGCTGTGGTTTCTGTTCGGCGGAAAGGGTCGGGTGAAAATCCATTGGCGAGAAGCGCGGATCGACTTCGAGGTGATGTTGCGAATGTTGCGCATCTCGCTCGGTGGGATGTTCCAATATCTGATCGCGACCGCAAGCTGGGTCGGGCTCATGCGAATGGTCGC
>DATFWM010000411.1:0-3377 GCA_035259295.1 Blastocatellia bacterium
GAGCGCGACGCATTGTGCTGTGAAGCCTCGCGGCATTCGCTTCTGCGGCGTAACTCTCCAAGCGAGGTTTGTGCGGATGATGCAGGCACGCTTCAAGACATACTGAAATCCGGCGACACGCGTATCATCCAGCCCGGGGGTGCCGAACAACGATCAGTTGTCGAGGGTGAGCCGGTTCGAACTGCAATGTTCGCGCCGATCCGGCACCGTTCACGGGTTGTCGGGGTACTTGAGGCGATAAACAAAATCGACGGCTCCTTCGATCAAGGCGATGTTGCGTTGCTGGCCGAGCTGGGCACTCTGGTAGCGCCGATCTTAACGACCTGGCGCGATCAGGAAGCCGCCAGCGGCGGGATGTTAAAAGCCCTAACTCGGCTGACGCTGCTTTACGATGTCACCCAGTCTTTCAATTCGACAATCCTATTCGACGAACTTGCACCAATCATTTGCGATCGCACTGCGAACGTGATGGACGTTGAATCGTCCAGTCTCTGGCTAGTCAGCAATCAGGATATGATTTGCCGGGCAATCCTGGGACGCTATTTGCCCGACATCATAGGTTATTCCGAGGTTGATGCTCGAACGGCTGTCGGAGAAATGCTGCGAGATGATGCGCCGCTAGTCATCAACTCTCCGGATGATCCGCGTCTCGCAAGGCGACTACCTTTCCTCGACAATCGTTCGGTGAACGCGTTGATCTGTGCGCCGGTAAAGCACGAGGGCCAATGGCTCGGCGCGCTTGAAATTATAAACAAACGCGATGGAAGCAAGTTCAGCGAAGCCGACGCACATCTCTTATCCGAGGTTGCGACTCAAGCGGCGAACTCGATCAGGAACGCACAGCGCCACGAGGCCGAGCGTAAGGTAAAAGAGCTGCACGCCCTCCTGCGCACCAGCCGGGAGATAACCTCTTCGCTGGATCTGGATCGCATGCTTGCGGTTGTGGTGAACCAAACCGCAACCATTATTCCGTTCGACCGCTGCGCAATCGCTTTGCTGACCAAGGGTCGATACACCATCGAAGCTATTGCCGGAGAGGCACAGGTGAACTGGAAGGATCCGAAGGTCAAAGAATGGAATGAAATCATTGGTTGGGCCGGAGAATCGGGCGCCGAGATCTACGTGTCCGAAGAAAACGGCGAGATTAATTCAGAGCGCGCGGAGACGCGTGAGTAATTCCGCACTCATTTCCAGGACAGCAGTATGAAGAGTTTTTATGCGCTTCCTCTGGCAGACGAGGAGGGTCAGCTGGGTGTTCTGGCGCTCGAGAGCAAGACCCCGCGATTTCTAAACGAGGCGCATTTTGAACTGCTGAAGATCTTCGCCGGGCAGGCCACGGTCGCAATCCGCAATGCGCAACTCTATCGGCAGGTGCCGCTGATTGGCGCGCTCGAGCCGCTGGCTGAAAAGAAGCGAGCTTTCATGGCAATGCCAAAGGCCAAGCGCACGACGCTGGTCGCGATCGGCGCGGCAGCGCTGCTGTTTTTGATTTTCTTCCCGTTGCAACTCAAAGTCGGCGGCAGCGCTTATGTGCTGCCTACTCGCGCCGCTCCAGTGAGCGCAGAAGTGGACGGCATCATCGAACAAATAAATTATCGCGAGGGTGACCTGGTGCCGGCGGGCGCAGTTGTGGCAACGCTACGCAGCGATGAGTATTTGCTTAGCCTCAACGAAGCTCGAGCCCGGCATGACATGACTGCTCGAGAACTCACAAGGGTACAGGCGACATCCGGGGCTGCCGCAGCTCAAATAGAGCGAGTCAAGCTGGATCAAACCGACCGCGAGATTTCTCTGTACCAAACGAAACTGGACCAGACTCAAGTTCGAGCTCCGATAACCGGATTGATCGTGACACCAAGACTGGACGAGAAACGAGGACGTTTTATTCGTAAGGGCGAGGCGTTGTGCGAAACGGCAGATATCAATCCCGTGGTTATCGAGACGGCGGTCTCTGAGGACGACATCGGACTGGTCCAACCCGGACAAGAGATATGGCTGAAAGCGAATACGTTCCCCGAGCTAAAGTTCATCGGACACGTTACGCGAATCAGCCCTCAAGCGACGATAGAACAGGATTCGCACGTCTTTATTGTTCGCGCGCAAATCGCCAATCCGGACAACGAGCTACGCACCGGTATGGTAGGCCGCGCGAAGATTCTCACCGGGTCTAGAGGAGTCGGCTACGTTTTGTTTCGAGGGCCGCTGCGGTGGTTTCAAAAGAAGCTCTGGGCCTGGATTCCATGAAAAGCAAAAGTTCTTTAGCGGAGCTTCAGTGGTATGTGATTAAGACTGAGACCTCACAGACGCCAAGCGAAACGTCGTCGCCTCCGTCAGGAGGGGGATGTTTATAGACGCCAAGCGAAACATCAGCGCCCTCCGTCAGGAGGGCCATGTCAAAGGTGAATGGCCAGACACCAAGAACCACATGGCCCTCCTGACGGAGGGCGCCAACGCTCGCACCTCTTTCTATAAACGCATTGCCATCCTGACGGAGGGCGACTGACCTGCTGCGTTGGTGGTATTTGAAGTCCCGATCTCACACGGGAGGGAGTAATGAAGAGTCTTCCTTTTGGAATTGTAATCGCAGTAGTCCTGAGCTGTTCCGCTTGCGGGAGCGACAAACCTCCGGCTAGCCCGCCATTCGAGGCATCAGCGTCGGCTAATGGTATCCCGGCGAAGCCTTTCTCATTGGAAGTTTTCGAAATCAAAGAATCACGACCGCAAGGCGATCGGCTCATCCCAGCATTGATATCGGTTGAAGGCACGGCTCAGGTCCTCGCCGAACGCGATGGAACGATCCTGGGTCTCGAAGTCCAGGAGGGTGCATCCGTAACCAAGGGGCAAGTGATCGCCCGGCTCAACGACGACGATCTTCGAGCTGCGCTCAAGCAAGCCGAGCTTGAAGTTGAACGGCTTCTGGTCGAGGAGCGTCAATACGACGCAATGATCAGAGTCAATCGAAGCGAGCTTGAACAGGAGACCGCTCTACTAAAGGACGGACTGACGAGTAAACGACAGGTCGATCGCGCTCAATACAAAGTCGAAGTATCAACTCAGGAGCTGGACCGCGTAAAACTGGCGACTCGTATTGCAAGAGCGAAGGTCGACGCTGCGAATGTCGATATCGGAAAATCCCTTGTTCGCGCTCCCATCAACGGAATTGTTACGCGCCGTTACATTCATCTGGGTACCAGCATCGTAAAAAACGAAAAGCTGTTCGAGATCTCCCAGCCCGGACCATTCGAGGTCAGATTCCAGCTTCCTCAGAAAGAGAAGGGCCGTCTCAGCCGCGGGAGCGTCGTTGACCTTTCGCTCGCAGACAATGATCAGATCGTTGCTCGTGCGCGCGTTCGGCGTATCGATAGCATTGCCGACGC
>DATFWM010000412.1:0-3496 GCA_035259295.1 Blastocatellia bacterium
AAGTTGATCCTCGAAGAACCGAACCGGCCTGTTGTCTTGTGTAATCAAGATCGTGTTGGTGAAGTAGTTCTCTGCAGCTTCACTGGGCGATTTTTGCCTTGTTCGCCTCGACTGATGACTGCGAGAAAGCCGGATAACTGAAAAGACAAACGACGGATAAAGTCAACGCGGACAAGTTTGGCCCTTGCCTTCGGTTTAGTGATGCTCTCAATCTTTCGATCATTACATATTCCTGTAATTTGGTCCGCCTCCGCCTTCTGGCGGTACCCAGTTGATAATCTGATACGGATCCATGATGTCGCAGGTCTTGCAGTGGACGCAATTCGAGAAGTTTATCTGCAACCTTCGGCCGTCGCCGGACTCAAGCATCTCGTAGACATTGGCAGGGCAGAAGTTCTGGCAAGGGTTGCCGTACTCGCGCGTGCAACGCTCAACGCAAATGTTTGTGTCAACGACTTTCAAGTGCGCAGGCTGGTCTTCGTCGTGATGCGTACTCGAATAATAGACGTCGGTGAGTTTATCGAACGTGAGTTGACCGTCGTACTTCAGGTCGCTGTAGCGATCTGCTCGCCCGTCGCCGTTTAGTTTCTGCATATGCTGATGGCCGGCTTTGATCGCAAGCCGAGAAGGCAGCCGCCCTCCGGTAATGATCGAGACACCCTCAGTCATCAGCCCAAACATTCGGCCACGATCAAACGCCTGATGGAAGTTGCGCGACTTGTAAAGCTCTCGGCCGACGTAGCTCTCCTTAAGCTTGTTGTCGAAAGAGCCAAGCGTCGCCCTAGTAAAGTCGTCCTTGATCAGCGCATCGAGTATGGTCTCTGCCGCAAGCATTCCGGCCTTTATCGCAGTGTGAATTCCTTTTAGCCGCTCCCCGTTTAGCATCGCCGCCGAGTCGCCGATTATCATCACTCCATCTGCGGTCAACTGCGGCATCGTGTACCAGCCGCCGACCGGCATCGCCTTTGCGCCGTAGCGAATCAGTTTGCCGCCCGCCATTAGATCGGCAATTAGCGGATGGGCCTTGAAGCGCTGAAACTCGTGATGAGGATCGATACCGGGATCGCGATAATCGAGTCCGACTGCAAGTCCTATGTCAATGATTCGGTCGCGCATACCGTAAACCCACGATCCGCCGAACGTGTGCGAGTCGAGCGGCCAGCCCATCGTGTGAATGACTGATCCCGGCGAGAACCGATCGTCGGGCGCTTCCCAGAGCTCCTTGATTCCCACGGAGTAGACCTGCGGATCGCTGTCGCGGTCGAGACTCAGTCGATTGATCAACTGCTTGGCAAGCGATCCCCGAACACCTTCGCCAAGCACCGTAAGCTTTGCAACGATATCAACGCCAGGCTCGAAATTCGGCTTGGCCTTTCCGGTCTTGTCGATTCCTTTGTCGCCGGTGCGAACCCCAATGACTCTTTGGCCGTCGTAGAGCATCTCGGCGCCGGGAAACTCCGGAAAGATATTGATCCCGGCTTGTTCGCACTTCTCGCCAAGCCAGCGGGTTAGCTTGTTGAGCGACACGACGTAGTTGCCGTGATTTCGAAGCGGCGGCGGAAGGATCGGCAACGCGATTTTGCCGCGCTCAGACAAGAAGTAAACGTGCTCTTCACCGACTGGGGCTTCGAGCGGCGCGCCTTCGCTCTCGAAATCGGGAATCAGCTCGCGCAAACTGATCGGATCGAGCACGGCGCCCGAGAGCTGATGTGCGCCAATCTCGGAGGCTTTCTCGATTAGGGCGACGTTTATCTCATCGAGCGCCTTGCCGCCCGACTCCCTCGCGCGTCGGTTGTATGCATCAGTTAGCCTGGTGAGTTGGAGTGCGCAAGCGAGATTGGCTGGGCCTGCTCCGACGAGCAGAACATCCATCTCAAGAGTTTCCCGTTCGATCGTCATATGCTGTGTAGGGCCCTCCGTGGCCCACCCTGCTTCTAGTCAGACGTATCTTGCACCGAGGGGCGGCCACGGAGGGCCGCCATTACAGGCTAGCTTTCGCTCTTCACCTTTTCGATCTCTGCAGTCAGCGCCGGAACAATCTCGAAAAGATCCCCAACGATTCCGTAGTCGGCGATGTCGAAGATCGGAGCTTCCGGGTCTTTGTTGATCGCGACGATCGTTTGCGAATTCTTCATGCCGACTACGTGCTGAATCGCGCCTGAGATTCCGACCGCGAGGTACAATTTGGGCGAGACGGTTTGTCCCGAGCTTCCGATCTGCCGGTCCATTGGAAGCCACTCGTTATCACAGATTGGCCGAGACGCCGCAATCTCCGCGCCCATAGCCGCGGCCAGCTTCTTAACCATCTCGATGTTCTCTTGGCTCTTGATGCCGCGGCCAACCGCAACGATCAGCGGCGCTTGACTGAGATCAACTGCCTGTTTGGCCTCCTGGAACTTTGGCTCGGCCTGAGTCCTGATTTTCACGTCAATCAGATCGACCTCAAGCGGCGTCACCTCCGCGGGAGATTCGGCGGCCTCTGCCTTGTCCGCGCGATAAGAACCGGCTTGAAACGAAACCAGAATTGGCGGCACGCCGGTCACCCGAACATCGGTACTGATCTTGCCCTGAAAGATTTGGCGAGTGAAAAAGACCTCGCCCCCTTCCGCGCGAAACCCCACGCAGTCGGTGACGAAGGTCTTGCCAAGCGACGCTGCCAGCTTCGGAGCAAAATCGCGAACCTGATAAGTATGACTCAGAACCAAGAAGTGTGGATCAAGCTTTTCCACAACACGTTTCAGCGCGGCGAGGTAACCATCGGGCGTATACTCTGCGAGCTTTTCATCCTCGACCGTATAAACTTCTTCGAGTTTCTTCGAAGCCGCCTCGCCCGCTACGCCTGAGACAGACTGTCCGAGCACGACCGCAGACAGTTTCTCACCGGTTGCGGAAGCCAAAGCCTGCGCGGCAACCATCGCTTCAAACGAAGTCTTATTGATGACACCGTCTCGTTGCTCGATAAAAAGAAGAATTCCTTGGCTCATCGGTCCTCCAAGTAGCACAGACTTCAGTCTGTAGGCGCGAACGAACAGACTGAAGTCTGTGCTACGTCTCAAATAACTCTTGCGTCGAAGCGAAGTTTCTCGACCAGCTTGGCTGCCGCTTCAGCTGGTTTGCCTTCGATGAACTCGGTCTGCTTTGTCTTCTCCGGCAGATAAGCTCGTTCGATCACCTGGGCCGTTTTCAACTCATCAGCCGTCAGCCCGATGTCAGCCGCTTTCACCTCGCGAATCTCTTTCTTCTTCGCCGCCATAATCCCCTTGAGAGTCGCATAGCGAAGCTGATTGATTCCCGACTGAATCGTCAGCAATGCAGGCATGGGCAACCGCACCCATTGAAACCAACCGCTCTCCAGCTCCCGCTTCACTCGCACCGTGCCCTCCTCGGGTTGTACCTCCATCACGATCGTTGCGGTCGGCAACCCCAACTGTTCGGCTAAGATCAACCCGACCTGCGCGAACCCATAATCATCCGATTGCAAGCCGGTGAATATCAG
>DATFWM010000413.1:0-5608 GCA_035259295.1 Blastocatellia bacterium
CCTGCGATCTCGTTCAAGTAATAATGGTCAAGCTTCTGACGGATCGGCTCGAAAGCGTCCGAGATGTCGGCGTAGTCGATAAACCAGCCGGTCGCGGGATCGACATCGCCGCGCACGGCCACTTCGCATCTGAAGGAATGCCCGTGAAGTCGCGCGCATTTGTGAGTCTCAGGAACGCGCGGGAGGCGGTGCGCGGCTTCAAAGGTGAATTCCTTAACAAGCTCGACAATCATTGCGCATCAATCTTAGCTTCTCGCTGAAACGGCGCGCAATGAATCCGAGGACTGGGCGGCGGTGTCGGTACCGCGAGTGGTAACGAGCGCTCTTCCGGCGAGTCTCGTCGCACGTTCGCTACCGCCCGCGGTACTGCAATTTCATCGACCAACCTCGTTAAGAATGTCGCGCAAGGCTTGTTGAGCGGGCGCATAGTCCGGCCTGAGTCGCAACGCTTCCCGATAATGCGTGATGGAATCGCTCTTGTTGCCGTTCCTTGCCAGCACTTTCCCAAGTTTGAAGTGAGTCAGCGCCGCCAGCGAACTGTCCGTCTTGAACTCCAGGGCTTTCGAATAAGCGGCGATTGCCTCGTTGGTCCTTCCTTGCTGATCGTACGCCGAACCGAGATTGGCGTAGGCGGATGCGTAAGTGGGATCGATTTCTATAGCTCTTGAGAAGCTGGCAATCGCTTCATCGAGTCTTCCTTCGTTTGCGAGCGCCGCGCCCAATTTGTTATGGGCATCGGTAAAGCGAGGCTCGATCTGTATCGCCTTCTCGAACTCGGCGATGGCTTCATCCAGTTTCCCTTGCTGAACCAACACCATTCCCATGTTATGCCTTGCGTGGGCGTAGGATGGATCCAGGTCGATCGCTGTCGCAAAATGCTCGGCAGCCTCGTTAAGTTTTCCCTTTTGCGCCATCAGCTCGCCAAGATTGTTGTGAGCGACATAGTTGTTGTCGGTCACGGAAATCGCGCGCTCAAAGAGAGCGATGCTGTTCTGCCAGTAGCTGGTCTGAACCCGGGTGACGATCACAAGGGCTATGACAACAGCGACTCCCGCAACGGCCAAGCGTTGTTGGCGCACCGGTCGAGCGCTCGCCCATTCGCTTGCAGCCCAAACTACCGCCATGAACAACCCAACGAACGGCACATAGGCATACCGGTCCGCGCGCGATTGAAGCCCAACCTGCACTAAACCGATTACCGGAACGAGCGTCCCGAGGTACCAGAACCATCCGACGGCATACTTGGATTGTTGTAGCCTCCACACCGCCAACGCGGTAATTGATACTACAACAACAGCCGCCAGGCCCATTTGCCATACGGGCAATCCGTTCCGAGGATACGGATAAAAAACAGCTAACCGGGCGGGCCAGACAGCGTTCAACAGATAAACCGCATACGACACCAGAGCGTTTTGGACTCGAAGAAATATAGGAAACTTTTCAATTGTCGCCACGGCTCCGCCGGCCCGTTGCGCATACACGGTGACGGCGCCGGCAGCGATTGCCATCAACAACAGCGGCGTTTTCTCGACTACAAGGCGCTTCGCACTGCGACTTGGATACGACTGTAGAGTGGCGCTTTGCTTTTCGGATTTCTTCACCTTGACCTTTTTGTCAAAAGTACTTCCTGCTGCAGACTTCCTCAGTCTGGCGAGCGGCCAGTAATCCAGGAGCAACAGCGTGAATGGCAGCGTAACGGCCATCGGCTTTGACATCAGCGCCAACGCAAAACAAACGAGCACAAGCGAGTACCTGGCCGAGGCAGGCTTCCGCGCATATCGGGCGTACGCCCAGATCGCCAGCAGCCAAAATAACGTGCTCAAAAGGTTCTTGCGCTCGGCGATCCAGGCTACGGATTCGACGGCGATTGGATGCACAGCAAACAACGCAGCGACAAAAGCGCTTCGCCACACCGCGCCGGTCATTATCTGAAGCACCCAAAACAGCAATACTGCGTTCGCAACGTGAATCAACAAGCTGGTGACGTGATGACCTGCTGGATTCAATCCGAACAACTGACAGTCAACCATGTGAGACATCCACGTTAGCGGATGCCAGTTCGCTGCTGATGTCGATGTGAACGCCCACTTCACGTTTTCCCAACTCAAGCCTTGTTTCACGTGGTCGTTGTTGACGACGTAAACGTCATCGTCGTAGCTAACAAAACTGTTTCGATTCACGCCCCAGTACGACGCGAGGGTCAGCGCGGCCAGCCCTGCGGCGACCAACAGTTTCTTATTCCGTTGCCTGTCTTTAGACATCGTCCAAATATTCATCAGGTGTGGCTTTCGTTTCAAGCGATGCTAAACTGAAGCCGTTATATGTCCGAAACATTGACGCGAGAAGAGCATCTCAAGCACCCGTCGACCGGCCTTCCCCTCGTTACGGTGAAGTTCGCGCAGTCGCTGGACGGCCGCATCGCAACAGCCACGGGCGATTCGCAATGGATAAGCAGCCCGCCCGCACAACGCTTTGTTCACAAGCTCAGAAGCGAGCATGATGCGATCCTGGTCGGCATAGGCACTGTGCTCGCTGATGACCCGCGGCTGACGGTCAGGCTCACAAAAGGCCGCGATCCTTTGCGGATCGTTATCGACAGCAGCTTGCGCATACCGCTCGGCGCGCGCGTGCTGGCGGATGGCGCGGCGAGTCACACCCTGGTGGTCGCCAACGAAAATGCAGATTCTGCTCGGTCGCGCGCGATCGAGGCTCTTGGTGCTGAAGTTTTGCGCTTGCCCGCGTCGCAGAAGAAGATTGGTGTTGACTTGCAGCGGCTGTTTGAAGAGCTCGGCCGTCGGCGGATCGAGTCAGTGTTGGTCGAAGGAGGCAAGCAGATCATCACGTCGCTGTTAGCCGCGAGGTTGGTGGATCGACTTGTAATAGTCATTGCGCCAAAGATAATCGGTCAAGGGATCGACGCCGTCGGAGATCTCGGCATAAGGCAACTCGCCAGTGCGATAACCTTCTCCTCGGTCCAGACTCGTCGGCTCGGCCCAGATATCATACTCGATGGTCGGTTGAACTAGCGACGTAGTGCTTTGATAAGGGTTATTGTGGGAACTAACGTCGAGTGTCTGACCGTACTAATGCGATAGGGTGAACAGAGTTATGTTTTGTCCAAAGTGCGGAATTGAAGATCAGAGCGCCAACCAGTTCTGCCGGAGTTGCGGTGCAGCGCTGCACGCCGTGCGCTCGGCACTCGAGCAACCCGATGCTATCACGACTTCGGCTGTTACGGCTCGAGAAGAAATCGGCCGCGCAATCGCCGCCAAGATCGCGAAATTCGAAGATTCCGACGATTTGAGAAGAGCCGTGTACGAGATCCTTCCAGCAATCGAGGGGTTCTTGGAATCGCCGGAAGAGAGACGCGCGCACCAACAAGAAAAAAGATTGAATAGGATCCGAGAAGGGGTGATCACTTCGACGGTTGGGCTTGCTGTAATTGTCTTCTTTATGCTGATCAGTTGGTTAACTCACGAAGAAAAGGTCCTGATCGGGAGCGGGGCGGGTCTGTTAGTCTTGATGATAGGAATAGGAATCATTGTCGCTGCATCGTGGTTTACCGCCGTACCGAAAAGGTTGGGGGCCTCTTACCCGAAAGTCTTTGATGAGAAGCAAAACAGCCTTTTGAACAAAGAGCTCCCGCCAGCAAAGCATTCGACGTTCCCTTCAGTTACCGAAGGGACAACCCGCGAGTTGTAGGAAGCACGACCTGACGACTACTTTGTTCGACAATCCGCAATCCAAAATTTAAAATCCTCCTTATGGCAAACGAGAAGCCTTTCGACCTGAAGGCAACAGTGAACCTGCCGAAGACCAGCTTCGCGCAAAAGGCTAACCTTACCCAACGCGAGCCCGAGCGATTGTCGCGATGGAAACAAATGGATCTTTATCACGAGATTCTTCGCGCGCGCGCCGGCCGCCCGTTGTTTGTGCATCACGACGGTCCCCCGTACGCCAACGCCGATATTCACATCGGGACGGCGATGAATAAGATCCTCAAAGACTTCGTTGTGAAATCGCAGTCGATGATGGGCTACGACTCTCCATATGTGCCCGGGTATGACTGTCACGGACTGCCTATAGAGCTGCATGTCGACAGGAAGCTAGGAGCAAAGAAGTCCAAGATGAGCCCCGAGTCGATCCGAAGGGTCTGCCGCGAGCACGCTGCGGAATCGCTCAAGCGACAGACGCGCGATTTTCAGCGGCTGGGTATCCTTGGTGAGTGGGATGATCCCTACTTGACCATGTCCAACACGTACGAAGCTGAAACCGCGCGTTTGTTCGGTTGCTTCGTCGAGCGGGGCTACGTCTACAAGGGTGCTCGGCCTGTGTATTGGTGCATACACGATCAGACCGCGCTTGCTGAAGCGGAGGTCGAATACAAAGAGCATGCAAGCCCGTCGATCTATGTGAAGTTCCCGCTGCCGGGGGATCAAGTAACTGTATTAGAGCGCAGGCTGGCAGAGCTTCGCGGCTTGCCGTCGCCGGAGGAAAATGACGAGGGACAAGAAGCCATCGGTCAAGTGTTAGACGCGGCAGCCAAGCCTGGAACGGAACCGCATCCCATCTCTAGCAGTCGAAAGCCGGTTTTCGTGTTGATCTGGACGACCACGCCGTGGACGTTGCCCGCCAATCTCGGCATTGCAGTCAATCCGAACTTTGATTACGCAGCTATTGACGTCGGTAAAGAGATTTACATCGTGGCGAGCGATTTGGTCGCAGCGGTCGCGGAGAAATGCGAATTGGGCGAGCCTCGAGTTGTCGTTACTTTTCCAGGCTCGACGCTTGAGGGCTTGCGCGCTCGACACGCGTGGCTGGACCGAGACTCGCCGATGATGCTTGGCGAGCACGTGACGCTCGGCGGCGAGTCCGACGCCGAGACTGAAATCGACGTAGCCGACGCGCAGAAGAAAGGAACAGGCAAAGCGGGAACCGGATGCGTGCACACCGCGCCTGGCCACGGTCACGACGACTTCGTGATGGGCCAGCAGTACCGAGTTCAGCTCGCGCCGATTTACGATGAGCTCCGAAAGACTGGTGTCCTTGCCGGCCAGCTCGAAGGCGCCGAAGTCTATTGTCCCGTAGATCACGCCGGACGCTTTACAAAGGATGTTGAACGGTTCGCGGGGCTGCAGGTGTTTGAAGCGAATGATCTGATCGTCGATTTCCTGCGAGAGGTCGGCGCGCTCGTCTACACCGAAGACTATCCACACCGCTATCCGCACTGCTGGCGATGTCACAACCCGGTGATCTTCAGAGCCACGCCGCAATGGTTCATCTCGATGGACAAGGCCGATCGCGAAGGTCGCTCGTTGCGCGACAGCGCAATCCGTGAAGTCGAGCGAGTGACTTGGGTTCCCGCGTGGGGACGCGAGCGCATGCGCAGCATGCTCAAGGGCCGCCCCGACTGGTGCGTGTCGCGCCAGCGAGTATGGGGCGTGCCGATCCCGGTCTTCTATTGTAACGATTGCGGCGAAGAAGTCGCCGACGCAGAAGTTATCAATCACGTCGCATCGGTGTTCGAGAGAGAAAGCTCCGATGCGTGGTACTCGCGCGAAGCCGAGTATCTACTCCCCGATGAATTTAGATGTCCGCGCTGCGGCGG
>DATFWM010000414.1:0-3902 GCA_035259295.1 Blastocatellia bacterium
ACGAATCAAATTCAACGAATGATAATCGCCCGTGAATTGTTGAAGAAGTTTAGGTCGTAGTTGACCGAGGTGAACCCGGCCTTCTATATTGATGGAGCCGAAGAATTACGCCTTCCGACACCAACCAATGCCGAAGAATTCAAGATCAACCTCGGATCAACCCAATAGGATCTCGTACGCCAAGCGCCGGTCACATCCTAAATCAGCATACCCCTTCACCGCGATAGTAGGGCAGGAAGAAATGAAGCTTGCGCTGCTGCTTGGCGCGATCGATCCGAAGATTGGCGGCGTCATAATCATGGGTCATCGCGGCACCGGCAAGTCTACCGCGGTGCGCGCGCTTGCCGACTTGCTGCCGACGCTTGAGAAGGTGAAGGAGTGTGTCTACGGCTGCGATCCGCGCAGACTGAACGAGCTTTGCCATGATTGCGTCGACAGATTCTCTCGCGATAAGTATCTTGCGAAAGAGCGCGGCGCGGTACCGGTAGTTGACCTTCCGCTAGGAGCGACCGAAGATCGCGTGTGCGGAACGCTGGACATTGAACGCGCGCTAGTTGAAGGCGTGAAAGCGTTCGAACCCGGATTGCTTGCGCGCGCGAATCGTGGCTTTCTTTACATAGACGAAGTCAATCTGCTCGACGATCACCTGGTCGATGTGTTGCTCGACGCGGCGGCGTCGGGTCGCAACGTTGTCGAGCGCGAAGGCATCTCTGTAACTCATCCCGCGCGGTTCGTGCTTGCCGGGTCGGGCAATCCCGAAGAAGGCGAGCTGAGGCCGCAGCTTCTGGACCGGTTTGGGCTTTACACGCAGATCACGACGATCACCGACGTCGACGAGCGGATCGAGATCGTTGAGAGACGCGAGCGGTTCGACGATGACTCGGCAACTTTTTGTAAGGCGATGAAATCCGAGCAGGACAAGCTGCGAAGGCGAATCGTCCGGGCTAAGAAGCGCCTCGCCGACGTCGAGATCGATTCAGGGTTGCTGAAGCTGATCGCTACTCTCTGCGTTGAGCTTAAAGTAGACGGCCATCGCGGCGAATTGACCATCGCTCGCGCCGCTCGCGCGCTGGCTGCCTTCGACGGACGTTCGAAGGTGAACACCAATGATATTGAAAGGGTCGCCGCGATGTCACTGCGTCATCGACTGCGTAGAGATCCGCTTGAAACAGTCGAGAGCGGAGAGCTTATCGAGCAAACTCTTACGGGATTAATAGCCAAGCTGTCGGCCAGCCCGCGGCTCAAGATGGTAAAGTGACCACAACGAAGTTCCCCCGATGAACTCATCCAGCCTAGATTTGTCGCCCATCCCAATCGCCTATCCATTTGCAGCGGTGGCCGGTCAGGTAGCAGCCAAGCACGCACTGTTGCTGCTCGCCGTCCAACCTGGACTCAGAGGCGCCTTGATCGCGTCGGAAAGTGGCTCTGGGAAGAGCACTCTCGCTCGCGCGTTCGCATCCCTAGTGCCTGAGGGTGCTCGCTTGCTTGGACGGCCCTCCGTGGCCGCGTCTACAGGCTACGCTGAACTGGTTGAACTGCCGATCGGCATCACCGAAGACCGACTGCTCGGGGGGCTCCATCTTGAAGCAACGTTGACTACAGGACAAAGAATATTCTCGCGCGGTCTGCTCTCGCGAGCTGATGGCCGAATGCTTTATGTGGACGATATCAACCTGCTTGATCCGAACATCGCCGCTCAGATCTCTCATGCGATGGACTTGAAGCAGGTGCTCGTCGAACGCGAAGGGTTTAGCGCAATCCACCCGGCGAATTTCATTCTGGTCGGCACGTTCAACGCAACCGAAGGCGAGCCGTTCTCGAAGTTGCGTGAAAGTGTCGGGCTCATTGCCGACTCGCGAGCGGAATGCTCGCTGGAAGAGCTGGCGCAAATCGTAGAGCGAAGGTTTCGATTCGACAGAGATCCGCTCGGCTTCACGGATGAGTTTGCGCTTGAGACTGCGGAAATCAAGAGTCTCGTCGAAGAAGCGCGCGCCCGATTGCCGCGAGTTCGGGTTTCCAGGGATCAGGCGCGACGGATTGCGGCGATCGCAATCAGGCTTGGGGTAGAAGGAAATCGAGCGGACATCTTCGCGTTGAAGGCCGCGCGCGCAAATTCAGCGCTAGCCGCCCGCGAGGCGATCAACGATGACGACATCGTCGCGGCGGTACAATTCGTGCTCTTGCCGCGAGCGACCACGCTTCCGCAAGAGGCGGCCCATGGCCAACTACAAGAGTCCGCTTCCGAGCCAGACGAATCGCGCCGCGACGACGATCGCCGGGATTCAGCGGCCGGTCCGATCGCCGATACGGTCATTCAGGCAATCGACGCACGATTGCCCAGCCACCTGCTCTCGCCTTCGCAGCCGAGGTCTCGTAACTCGAAGGCAGGCAAGCGCTTCAAAGCGGCAAAGTCCACGCGTGGCCGATACGCGCGCAGCTCAATTCGCCTAAGCGCAGGCGCGCGAATTGCCGTCGATGCGACGCTTCGCGCTGCCGCGCCATTTCAATTGGCAAGAAGAGCGCAGGGAGCGACCGAAGCATCAGCCAGGCAGCCCCGCAAGTCGACAACTCGCGCCACACCAGTCCGCGTGAAGATTCTTCCGAGTGATCTTCGTTTCAAAGAGCTCAAGCATCGATCTGGAATCCTTTTTATCTTTGCGGTGGACGCAAGCGGGAGCATGGCGCTGAACAGGATGGCCCAGGCGAAAGGCGCGCTGAGGAGATTGCTCGCTGAAGCTTATCTTCATCGCGATAAGGTTGCGTTTATCAGCTTTCGCGGTGAAGCGGCGACATTGCAACTCGCGCCGACGCGCAGCGTCGAGCTCGCCAAGCGGCTGGTCGACGCGATGCCAGTGGGCGGCGCAACGCCGATCTCCGCAGGTGTGCTGAAATCCATCGAGTTGGCGCGGCTCGCGCGTCTGCAGGGAATGTCACGCTCAATGCTGGTGTTGTTCACCGATGGGAGAGCAAATGTCGGCTTCTTGGATCGTTCGGGAACGCAGGTGAAGCCGGCGCTCTCGGACGAGCTGACCAGTCTCGGACTTGTTCTAAAGGCGGAAGGAATCGAGGCGCTGGTCGTTGACACAAGATCGAGATTCGTCTCGGGCGGCGAAGCGCGCGCGCTTGCGGCGATGCTCGGCGCGAGGTACGTATATCTTTCGCGACCCTACGGTGACGGCGTCTATCGGGCAATTCTTTCCGGCCTGGACCGGCCGCGTTAACAGGGTGCGAATCAGATCAAGGACTTACCGATTGCTTGCGCGAGATCAGAATCTCCTCCCTGCTGACTCATAATGTTGACTCACTGGATATCGCGCAATTATATTGAGTCTCTCGCAGCGGCCCCATTTAGGAATACCATGAAGCGAGTCAAGACGATGCTGACACAGATCGCCGAGCTGTTTCGCGGGGTTGACCGGTCGGAGCAAATGCTTGCGCACTTGCAGAACGCAATAGACCAAATAGTCAGCGTACAGTTGGCGAGCTTCTCGCGCGATCTTGAAGCTCAGAAGGCGGAAGCTTCCAATTCGCGGTTGGCGCTCGCGAATTTGGAGGAGGCCCTGGCGAAAGCGCAGTCGGCGCTCTCAGAATCGCAGTTAGCGCTCGCACGTTCCGAAGCGGCGGCGGAGGCGAGATTGCAAGCAACGGTCGATTCAATGTCAGCTCAATTGAAAGCTGTTTCTCGCGATATGCAGGCGCTCCAATCAGGGTACCAATCAAGGTTCGACCGGCTGGGAGAGGAAACGGCGCGGCTTCGCAATATGCTGCTTGATAGTTCTCATTCGTTGACATGGCTGGCCCAACAAGGAACACGCGGTCGAATGTCCGCGCCCTCAGCGACGACGCTGGTCAGCGTCATCATGCCAACTCTGAACCGCGCGGCTGTGATAGAGCGAGCGCTC
>DATFWM010000415.1:0-3396 GCA_035259295.1 Blastocatellia bacterium
AGCTGGTAATGGACCAGCCGATCAAGCAGGTCGTGGAAAGTTTTAAGCTTTCGGTGCTCACCGGGCCCAATGAAGCGTCCATCATGCCGGAGCGCGGCATTTTTGGCATCTCGATATGGGACAGTTTGCCGCAAGATCTCAAGAGCCGTGTAGCCGTCGATTTGGGTCCGATCATCTCCCCCCGCACTCCGGCAGAGGGAGAGATGGGCGGGAAAGTTCGGGCCATCATTTGGGGAGAAACCGATCGGGTGCGGAACGAGCTGCGGGAAGTCTTTCTCGCCACCGGGCTTTCGCGCCAAGAGATCGAGCAAAAACTAGGCTTCTAGTTTTGCGGACCGAAGCAGTTACGGCCAGTTGCACTGGATGCATCCTTGATCACCCCCTTCATGGGGTGCTCTTGGTGTGCGAAACTAGGTATGTTCAGCGGGAATCCGGAGGGTGGAACTATATTGCGTGACGTGTCAGCGATAGGCCGAACGCGGCTGAGGGGGCCGGGGCCAGTGTTCTCAGGCTGGAAAGCCCTTGGCGTGAGGACCGTCAAATCCGTGCAATTCGTCAAAGCGTTTGGGAAAATGGCGCCCCCGGTTCCGACGACGCGTTGCGTCCCGGATGGGACACGGGTCTACTGCGTGGGCGATATCCATGGCCGTGACGACTTGCTCGGAGAAATGGCCGAGCGCATCAAGGCAGACTTGGAAGGTCGCTCGTTCGATTATGCTGTGACAGTTTTCCTGGGCGATTACGTAGATCGCGGTCTTGGCTCGATGCGTGTGGTCGAACGACTTTCACGTAGCGAATGGCCAACCCCCATAATTGCTCTGGCAGGCAATCACGATGATCTTCTGATGGCCTTCCTTGAGAACGAAAAAATCCTCGAAGTCTGGCGGGGCTTAGGCGGCCTCGAGACCCTGCATTCCTACGGCGTGGATATTGGCCCGGCTATGGCCGGACGCGATTTCCGAGGAGTTCAAGTGGCATTCGCAGCCCGTTTCCCTGAACACCATCGGCACTTCCTCGAATCGCTCAAGGTTTCAACCGCGATCGGCGATTACTTCTTCTGTCATGCCGGAGTGCGACCGGGCGTGCCCCTCGATCGCCAGAATCGCGATGATCTTCTGAGTATCCGCGACCCGTTCCTGTCCAGTGAGGCGGAGCACGGAAAACTTGTCGTGCACGGTCACACGCCTTCGGTCGCCCCGGAGATTCGTCCCAACCGAATTGGAATCGACACTGGCGCCTACGCAACGAACCGCCTAACCTGCCTTATCTTGGAAAAAGACCAACGGTGCTTTCTCCACGTAAGCGACAGTGACGTGCAGCGAGGTGAGCAATGAACGTCGGATTTAAGTCCCCCGTCAGGCTTGATGCTGAGCTGGCCGAGCGTAGCATTGACCTGCGCACATATCTGAACTTTGTCTGGCGGCACTGGATGTTCATTGGCGCGGCGGCCGCTCTCGCGCTGCTCGTGGGTATCATCTACCTTGCTCGCGCGACGCCGATGTATACGGCGATGGCGGAGATTCTGCTGGACCCACAGCGCCAAAAAATACAAGGCTCAGATCCCGCTTTGAGCGAGCTTCAGTACGATTGGGCTTCCATGGAGAGCCAGCTAACCATCATCAAATCGGACCCGCTCTTGCAGCGCGTGATAACAAAGGAGCGGCTTGTGCTGTCGCCGCCGACAACAGAAAAAGAACAGCAAGGTGCTTCGGACGAAGATCGAAAATCAGCAGAAGCCCAACGCATTCAAGCGGCCGTAAATCGCCTACGGGGAGCGCTAAAGGTCGGTCGAGTCGGGAATTCCACTGCTTTCGATATTTCGATCACCTGGGATGATCCGGTGCGAGCTGCGCAACTCGCCAATGCTATAGCTGACGCCTACATGGTCGATCAGCTCGATGCCCGATTCGAGGCGGCCAAACGAGCCTCAGCCTGGTTGAGCGACCGGCTGGTCGATCTCCGCCGGCAGCTTCGCGATTCCGAAGACGCTGTCGACAAGTTCCGAAAAGATCACGGACTTGCGCCCACGACTTCAAATGTCAAGCTCAACGACCAGCAGCTTACGGAGCTAAACGGCAAGCTTTTGGCTGCCCGTAGCGAAATGGCGGAGAAGAAGGCGCGCGTTGATTTTCTCGATGATTTCGTGGCAGGCAAGAAGGCATTGGATGCTTTGCCGGATTCGTTACTATCCGGCAGCGCTATACCGGGCCTCCGCTTAAAGCTTAACGAAATATCACAGCGCGAGGCCGATCTGTTGTCGCGCTACAGCAGCGGTTACCCGGCAGTCGTGAACTTAGCCGCCGAAAAGCGGGACGTCGTGCGAAGCATTGGCGCCGAGGCGCAGCGCATGGCTCAGACTATTAGGAGTGAATATACGCTCGCAAAGGCGCACGCGAGCGCTATGGAGCAGGCGATGCGTGAAGCGACCGGGCAGGGCGGGCTCGACAGCGAAGCTGGCATTCACTTGCGCGAACTGGAGCGCTCGGCAGCAGTTAATAAGAGTCTTTTCGAAGATTTTCTGCAGAAGGCAAAGATCACCGGGGAGCAGTCGACATTCCAGGCACGTGACGCCCGCATCGTCATGCCTGCCCAAGACGGGTGGCAGAGTTTTCCCGATAGCCGAAGGGTCTTGATGACGGCGCTTATGGTTGGGCTAGGCCTTGGCATCGGCGGCGCGTTCCTGATCGAAATGTTGAATCATGGCTTCACTAACCCGCGCCAGGTCGAGGATTTGCTAGGCGTCCCCGTCCTTGCCTCCGTCCCACGCATCGAAGGCAGCAAGAAGGAAAGAAAAGGTGGGATTCTTTCGATTCCACTGTACCAAGTCGAGGATCGACTCTCACCGTTTAGCGAAACAATTCGCATGCTGCGAAGCGGTATTCACATGTTGGATGTGGATCAGCCGCCGAAGGTCATCCACATCACATCGGCCCGCCCTGGTGAGGGCAAGACAACGATCGCAATGAGTCTGGCGATTTCGGCCGCGCTTGGGGGTTTGAAGGTCGTGTTGATCGACGCGGATCTTCGCCATCCCTCGACAAGCCGCTTTTTCAAATTGGAGCGGGAAAAGGGGCTTGTTGATCTACTGACCAACATCGCCGTTACTGACGAGTCGATGTTCGGCAAGGACGGGTTGATGGTTATACCCGCGGGTAGCAAAACCCTGAACCCATCGGATGTCCTCGGCTCCGAGCGTATGAAGCTGCTCGTCACTCACCTTAAAGAGCAATTTGATTATGTGGTGATGGATTCACCTCCGATCGGCCCGGTTTTGGACTCCATTATCATTGGGAACCTGGCAGATAAGAGCGTCTTCGTGGTTGAATGGGCTTCAACGCCCCGCGACTTGGTTGAGACTTGCGTAAAAAAAATGTCGGCCCAGAGGCGCGTGGGCGG
>DATFWM010000416.1:0-5272 GCA_035259295.1 Blastocatellia bacterium
CGTCTTCGGCACTTCGTCGATGAAAGCCCACCGCTCGGGCACCCACCATTTTGCGACTCGCTCCGCCAGAAAGCTTCGCAACTGTTCTGGCGTTGTCTTGGCCCCATCCTTCAGCACCACGCAAGCCAATGGTCGTTCGTCCCACTTCTCATCTGGAACCCCGATCACCGCCGCCTCCACCACATCCGGATGCGCCATCAGAGTAGTCTCGAGCTCAACAGTCGAGATCCATTCGCCGCCTGATTTGATCACGTCCTTTGCGCGATCGGTGATTTGAATGAAACCCTTCTCGTTGAGCGTACCGACATCGCCGGTTCGCAACCAGCCGTCGTGAAACTTCTCCGGCGTGTCGTCGCCGTAATAGGCCGCCGTAATCCAGGGCCCTCGAACTTCTATCTCGCCAACAGCCTGGCCGTCCCACGGAAGAACGGTCTCGCCGTCCGTCAACCGAATCTCCACTCCAGGTTTGACGCGGCCTGTTTTCGATCGCCAGTCCATCAGTTCTTCCTCGCAACAGCCTTTGGGCGGATAAGCGATCGCGGCGAGAGGACTGGTCTCGGTCATTCCCCACGCTTGAATGATCTTGACCCCAAACCGCTGCTGGAATCTCTCCATCAAGCTTCGAGGCACTGCGGAGCCTCCACAGATCACCATTCGCAGCGAAGACAAATCGACCGGGTTGGTCTCCGCATAGCGAAGAATGTCGTTCCAGATCGTTGGCACGGCGCCGGAAAAAGTTGGCCGCTGCGCCATTATCAATCGGCACAACGGCTCGGCCTGAAGAAACCGATTCGGCATAATGAAATCCGCGCCCGCCATCCATCCTGCGTAAGGCAACCCCCACGCGTTTGCATGAAACATCGGCACTATCGGCAGGATTCGGTCCTGTTCGGTGAAGGCAAACGTGAACCCCGCGCAAGCCGCCATCGAATGAAGGTAAGTCGAGCGATGTGAGTAGACCACGCCCTTCGGATTGCCGGTCGTTCCGCTTGTGTAACACATCGCTGCCGCTGAGCGCTCGTCGATCTCGGGCCATCCAAATCCATTCTGTTCGTTTGCGATGAGTTCTTCGTATCGCAGCACATCGCCGAGCGCGGAAGCATCACCGTTGCCGACAATTACGTATCGCTCGACCGTTTTGAGATCACCGGCGACGCGTGCGAGTAACGGCACGAGCGAGTCGTCTACGATAATGGCGCGGTCCTCGGCGTGGTTGATGATGTACGTTAGCTGGTCGGGAAACAGGCGAAGGTTAAGCGTGTGGAGCACTGCGCCCATGCATGGGATCGCGAAGTAAGCTTCGAGATGCTCCTGCGTGTTCCAGCAAAAAGTTCCAACTCGGTCCCCCTCACGGATGCCCAATCGCTTCAGCGCGGCGGCCAGCCGCTCGGCCCGCTCGCCGAGGTCGCGATAGGTTGCGCGTCGAGAGTCCGCGCCCATGAAGGTCGTTACTTCGCTGTCGCTATGCACTCGACGGCCATGTTCGAAGATGGTGTTGATCGTCAACGGACGATCTTGCATCGTGCTTTGCATAGAACTCCTCGTCGGTTCACAAGCGCAGTTGATTATCTTCAAGTCTCCGCCGGAGGGCAACCTTCGCGATGGCTATTCGTTGACAATCGTCGCAATCAGATACAAACTCACGAGGTGACCGTGTGGTGAAGCGCCTCAGGGCATCATCTCGCTGGAATCATGCTCGGATAGTTGCAGCGCTCGTTATTGCTGTGAGGTAACTCGCTTTGGTTTCGCAACAACTTTCTCATTATCGAATCATTGGAAAGCTTGGCGTCGGCGGGATGGGCGAGGTGTTTCTCGCCGAGGACATGAAGCTCGAGCGCAAAGTCGCAATCAAAATGCTGCCTGCTAAATCGCTCACGGACGGCCACGCGAAGAAGCGACTCTTCAGGGAAGCAAAGGCAGCGGCGACGCTCGACCATCCGAACATCTGCGCCATTCACGAGGTGAGCGAGGAAGGCGATTCGCTGTTCATCGTGATGCAATACGTAGACGGCGCCACGTTGTCAAAGAAGATCAAGGACAATCCGCTTTCACCCGCCGAGGTTGTCGATATCGGAATTCAAGTGGCCGGGGCACTGGTTGAGGCGCATTCCCATGGAATCATCCATCGCGACGTTAAGCCGCAAAATGTGATCATCACTCCTCGCGGACAAGTCAAGGTGCTGGACTTCGGCTTGGCTAAACAAGTCCGCGGCGCGGAAACGCTGGACGTCGAGGCGAGGACCGAAAGCCGGTTGACCGAAGAAGGACAGGTCGTCGGAACGGCCGGGTACATGTCCCCAGAGCAACTGAGGGGAGAGAACATCGATGCGCGCAGTGACTTGTTCTCGCTGGGAGTGACGCTTTATGAGTGCGCGACCGGCAAGCCTGCCTTCTCCGGCAACAGCGTAATCGAAATCTCTTCACAGGTGCTTCAGGTCGAGCCGCAAAGACCTTCGCGCGTTAATCAAGATGTACCGCGAGGTCTGGAGGAAATAATACTCAAAGCGATGGCTAAGGACATCCAAACGCGTTATCAGTCGGCAGACGCGCTGCTGGAAGACCTGAGAAAACTGCGAGCGGCGCTCACTGACGGCAGCGGATTCCGCACACGGGCGATGACCGGCGGGTTGAATTCGCTGCCCATGACTGTGGCCTTAACAGGAGCATTGCAGAAGACGCGAGTCAAGTTTGCAGGTCTCGTTGTGTTGATCTCGATCCTTGGAATCTGGGGCGCGTTACAGTTCTTGCGTCCGTCTCCGCATCAACCCTCTAAACAGGCGAGTTCGTGGTATGAGCGCGGCACCGATGAAATACGCGCCGGAACATATTACCAGGCAAGCAAAAATCTCGAGCAGTCGGTTGAGAATGACCCCAGCTACGCACTTGCGCACGCGCGATTGGCGGAAGCGTACGTCGAGATAGATAACACGGACAAGGCAATGTCGGAACTGCTGCGCGCGCTGTCGCTGGCGCCCGATCGGTCAGCGCTTTCAACCGTGGATGCGATGTATCTCGATGGGATTGCAGCTACGGTTAGGCGCGACTTCGCAGCCGCGATCGATTACTACGGCAAGATTGCCGATCGATCATCGAGCGCCGAGAAGTCAAACGCCTATGTGGACCTTGGGCGCGCCTATGAGAAGAGCGAGAACATTGACAAGGCGATCGAATACTATTCGCAAGCGGCCAAATTGAACTCGCAATCTGCGCCCGCCTTCTTGCGATTGGGGATTCTATACGGCCGGCGTCAGGACCTTAAGGACGCAACCGACGCGTTCGACAAAGCCGAGGCCATCTATGGCGTAATGAGTAATCAGGAGGGACAAGCTGAAGTACTTTTCCAACGCGGCGCGCTTTCAAGCAAGATGAGGAAACTGGCGGATGCAAAAGCGCAGTTGGAAAAGGCCCTCGAGATATCGAAGGGCGCAACCAACAAGTACCAATACGTGAAGACACAGTTGCAATTGAGCAGCGTCTACGAAGCTGAAGGGAATACCGAGCGCGCCAAAGAGATTGCAACGGAAGCTATAAACGCCGCGCAGAGCAACAAGATACGAAGCCTCGAAACCAGCGGACTGATGGATCTCGGATTTCTGTTCCTCTCTCGGGGAGAGTTCGACGAAGCGGGCAAGCGCTTCAGGCAAGCGCTGGACTATGCACAGGCCGATAAAGCGCGAAGGGCGGAAGCCAGGGCGAGGTATCTGCTGGGCAGCTTGAATTTAAAACAAGGTAATCTTGATGACGCGATATCCTTTCTTCAGCAGGCCAATGAATTCTATAAATCCGCTGGCTATCGCCTTGAATCGTCAAACGCCTTGCTGCTGACAGCGCGCGCTAATCGAGTCAAGGGCCAATACGAGACCGCACTTCAAGCATTTGAACAAGTGCGGGACATCGCCAAGCAGCTGGGGGATCCCGCTCGTGAAGCTTCTTCACTTTCAAGCATAGCCCTCACGCTTGGGGAGCTGGAGCGGTATACCGAAGCGCTCGCGCGTCTTGACGAAAGCCTGAAGATCAACGAGTCACTGGGCGCGAAGGTCGACGCGGGATATGATCAGATGAATCGCTCCGGGTTGTTGTGGCAATTGGGTCGCTACCAGGAAGCGCGCCTCGCCTTGGATCAAGCCTCATCCATAGCCAATCGCCCGGAGGATAGTTATAAGCTGGTGCTTGCGCGCGTGTACCTTACGGAGTCGCAGATGGCGCTCAGCGAGCGGCGTTTCGCGGAGGCAAGATCCAAAGGCCAACAGGCGCTGGACGTGGCCGGGAGCCAAGCCAAGGATCTGGCTTGTCCGGCAAAGTACACCACCGCTCTCGCGCAAGCGCTTTCGGGCGGGGCTCAGCAGGCACAAAAGTTATGCGAGGACGCAGTGGCGCTTGCAAGAGATGTGAACAGCCCGCGGCAGCTTTCCAGCGCGCTTCTGGCGCTCGCCGAAGTGTTCTTATTACGGGACGACGCACGCGGCGCGCTGAGCAACGCGCTTCAAGCGCAAACGATGTTCTCGCAATCCGCACAACGAGACTCGGAATGGAGAGCATTGTTGATCGCTGCACGCGCGAGCCAGCTCGCGGGCGACAAGTCTGCCGCGCAGTCCTATGCGTCTCGCGCCGAGAGTTTGTGCTCAGGTCTTTGGCAGGTATGGGGCGCAGACGCATACAAAAGCTACTTGCGGAGACCTGATATACAGAATTATCGCAAGCAGCTCGCCTTGATTCTGAGTGGGAAATAAATGAGCGAGACTAATCTCAAAGGAGATAACCAGATGATGTCCGAAACTCACATGCCCGTACACGGCCTTTACTTTAGCGCCGAACGTGATCCTGGTGGCGGCTCGGCCGGCGGTGGGAAGAGGCCTGCGCCAAAAGCTTCCAAGAAGGGCGGAAAGAAAGGCGGAAAGGCCGGCAAGAAGCGGGGCGGTAAACGTTAGCTGACATCGCTTCGCAAAGCTGGGCCGAAGAGTTTGTAGCCCGGCTTTCAGTCGAATGTTAGAGACTGGTCCCGACTAGGCTGTAGTTTTTGAAGGCTTGTTGTTTAAGCCGCGCGATCGCCCCCGTGCGTGATGCTGGCGTTTCCGAAAGCTTGCGTCACCAATCGAGGAGAGGTGTGCCCGCGGACGGAGAACCCCGATGGCTGAGAAAGAAACAGGGGCAAGAGCGAAACTTGCTGAAGCCGAAGGGGCGGCGATTGTACTACCGCTCCGGAAGTTTCTCAAGTCAGTCGAGAAGAAGGGCGGGTTATCAAAGAGAGATCGGCTGCGAATAGTTGACCAGG
>DATFWM010000417.1:0-5489 GCA_035259295.1 Blastocatellia bacterium
ATCCGAGTTGCTTGCAAAGCGCGGCTGCCGCCATCGGAATATCAGCCGATCCGGTTCCGACGTCCAACAATGACACACTGTTACTGTTGACGCCGTCCAGGCAAGACCACAGCGCGTGCAAAACAACTCGCTTTCCGCCAAGAAAGCGGTTGATGCGCCGCAAATCCGTCAGGCTCCGCGCAACATCTTCATCTGTGCCCTCCCCGGCATCAAGCAACTCTTCTTCGTAGATTCGCTTCGGCGTCAGCATACCTGTGCTTGTCCGCTTCATCATATCTCTACTCGGCCTGCCCTTAAAGTTCATTGAAGATCAAAACAACCGATGGTAGGCTTTTATATCCTAAGCTTCGGCGCGCGAAGCGAAGACTTGGAGGCCTCGAAGTTTGACGATCGTTCCCGGAACCAACATCGGTCCTTATAAAGTCATCGATTCGCTCGGAGCGGGCGGGATGGGGGAGGTCTACCTCGCGCGCGACACCAGACTCGGGCGAAAGATTGCGCTAAAATTTCTATCCGCCGAGTTTACCAGAGACGAGGACCGAGTTCGCCGGTTTCAGCAGGAGGCCCGCGCGGCATCGGCGTTGAATCATCCTAACCTGATCACAATCTTTGAGATTGGCCAGGTCGAGTCTGTTCATTTCATCTCGACCGAGTTCATCGAAGGCGAGACGCTTCGCCACCGAATAGCTTCGCCGATGACAACTTCGGAGATCTGCGAGGTCGCCATTCAGGTCGCGAGCGCGCTGGCAGCCGCGCACGCTGCTGGAATAACCCATCGCGACATCAAGCCCGAGAACATAATGGTGCGTCCGGACGGCGTGGTTAAGGTGCTGGACTTCGGGCTGGCCAAGCTGGCCGAGAGATTCGATTCAACGAATGACTCGGCGAGCGATCCGACCGCGATCACACAAAAAGTTGTCGAGACCGACCCGGGCGTTGTGATGGGCACGATCAGCTATATGTCGCCCGAGCAAGCGCGCGGAGTAGCGGTTGACTCGCGAACCGACATCTACAGCCTGGGCGTGGTGATGTACGAGATGATCGCAGGCCGCGTGCCGTTCGAGGGCGATAGCTTCGGCGATGTGATCTCGGGCATTCTGTCGAAGAGGCCGGCACCGCTCGTTCGATACGCGCCCGACGTTCACCCCGAGCTTGATAGAATCGTCACCAAATCACTGACCAAAAACCGCGACGAGCGCTATCAGACGATCAAGGATTTGCTGATTGATTTGAAGCGGCTCAAGCAACGAGTCGACCTGCAGGCGGAGCTCGAGCATTCGTCGCCGCACGAGTGGCCGCGAACAGAGCCAGTCGCCATCAAGAGCGGTGACCCAGCTCGTGCAATTAGAGATACCGTCGCTCTGGATTCCGCGGCCACGCCCATTCGAACCACCTCGAGCGCTGAATATTTGATAACCGAGATCAAGCGTCACAAGAAAGCCACGTTCGTGGTTTTGTCGATTGCGGTCATCGCTATCGCTGCGATGACTTTCATCGGCGGCAGGAACCGCATCGACTCGGTGGCCATTCTTCCGTTCGCGAACCAGACCGGCGATGCAAAGATGGACGCGATTGGCGAAGAGATTGCTGAAGGCATCATCGACCACCTGTACGAGCTTCCGCGTCTGAGGGTGATTTCGTACGGCTCGGTCGCCGGTTACAAAGGCCGAGACCTGGACGCCATTGCGGTCGGCCGCGAGCTTGGAGTCAACGCGGTGATGATCGGCAGGTTCAGCAAGAACGGCGACGTGATCACGGTCAACGCCGAGCTTATCGACGCCCGGGACAAGACTCGCATCTGGGGCGATCAGGAGAAGCTGAAGTTTTCCGATCTGATGATGGCGCAACACCGGCTCGCTCGTAGCGTGTCGGATAAGCTCGGACTGAAACTCAGCGATGAGGAGCGCAAGCATGTGGACGCCGACGAGTTCTACGAAACCGGCCGCAACTACTGGAACCAACGTACGGCGGAGGGGCTGACCAAAGGCATCGACTATTTTGAGAAGGCCGTCACCCTCAGACCCGATTACGCGCTTGCTCACGCGGGGCTTGCGGATTGCTACAACATGCTTGCGACTTACGGAGCGCGAGCGCCGACCGAGGCGTTTCCTAAAGCGAAGGACGAGGCGCGCAAGGCTTTGGAGATCGACGATACACTCGCCGAAGCGCACGTCTCGTTGGCCTACGCGTTGTTCAGAGGCGATTGGAAGTGGGCCGATGCCGAGAGAGAGTTCCGCCAGGCTCTGGCGCTGAATTCGAAGTCCGCGCAGGCGCACCAATGGTATGCGAACCTGCTGGTGGCAACGGGTCGCACGGACGAAGCGATCGCTCACACGAAGCTAGCCGTGGAACTGGACTCGACCTCGTTGATTATCAGTTCGCATTTCGGGTTCGTTTACTTTTTCGCGCATCGCTACGAGGATGCAATCTCGGCTTCTCAGAAAGTGCTGGAACTGGATCCTACCTTCTTTGCGGCGCGGCGCTATCTGGGTCAGGCGTACGCGCAGAGGGGCAGGTATGAGCAAGCGATCGCGGAGTTCGAGAAGTCGGTTGCGGCATCCGGGGGCTCGCCGCTGATCCGGGCCGAGCTTGCGCACACGCTCGCGGTAGCGGGCAGGAAAGATGACGCCCAAAAGATTCTCGATGAGCTCAAGCGGCTTTCGAGCGAGCGTTATTTCTCGCCTTATCACATCGCGATGATCTACGCGGGATTGGGCGAGAAGGATGAAGCGTTCAACTGGCTGGACAAGGCCGTTGAACAGCGCGCCGATTACCTGGTGTTCCTGAAAGTCGATCCGCGATTTGAGGCATTGCATTCCGACCCGCGCTTCGCCACGCTTCTGGATCGTGTTGGGCTGAGGTAAGAGTTGGTAGACGACCGGGCGCGGTAGTTTGAACTTTCATCGACACGCAAGCATAACCCATCCACTCACGACTTGGACGCTTTTGGCTAAGACAGCAGACATCGCTCGCAGGTTGCGCCTTGCAACCAGCAAAGGAGTGTTAATCTTGAAAAGAGTTGTTGTTCTGGTCCTTTCCTGCATAGTCCTCTCGTCCGTCACTGCGACTTCGCAAACTCGGCGGCGCAGCACGCAAAAACGAACGACCGGCCCAACCTTCGCTGAGAAACAACAAGCCGAAATCCAATCGGGCCGCGAACAGATCGCTGCGCAGATCAAGGCTTTAACTCAGTTTCTTTACTTGTTCGGCGGCATCTCGAAGGGCATTGAAACCGCCGAGCGCGCGAACACAAGTCGCGAGGGTTCGTCTGCGGGCATGCCCGCGGAGCAGATCGCGCAAAGCAAGACCAAAGTGAAGGACAGCATCGCGAGCGTGCGGGCCGGGCTCAGTCAACTCGAATCGAGCTTTCGTCTGAACCCGGTGCTTCAGAGCTACTACCCGAAGCTGGCCGGTGTGGCCAACCTTGCGCAGACCGCCGAGAGCCAAGCCGCGGCCGGCAGCCTTGATCAGGCAGGAAGATCGCTGATTGCTGCGGTGAATAAACTCACTGACGCGCTGGTAGCGCTCCGTTGAAAGCTGGGGGACGCGTCTGTGAATTGTCGCTACTTTGCGAGGCCGTCAATCAGAATCTGTGACAACCTCGACAGCATCAGATAGCCTGGATTCTCCCCGCTCCAAATCACCTCAGGCATATCATCGCAAGTGATCGCCATTGCGATCCGGCCTCGCTTGCTGTAGATGATCCCGACGTCGCTTCGGAGCTGATCGAGCGCGCCTGCCTTCGTCGCCATCTCCACGCCCGCGAGCGCTCGGCCGACTCCGTCGCGATGCTGCTCGCGCTTCATCAACGCGATCATCTCTTTGGACGCGGCTGCGTTGATCACTTCGCCGCGCTCAAGCTTCTCCATCACCGTCACCATCTCGCGCGGAGTCGTAACGCCCAACCCGAACGGCTTGAGCGCTGGGTCTTCACCGGCGCGGCTGGTGCCGCCCCCGCCGACCTTGCGAAGTACTCGCGTCTGCTTCAAGCCGAGCGAGTCCATCCGCGCGTTCACCGCGTCTGTTGTCAGCACGTCAAGCACGAGATTGGTCGCTGTGTTATCGCTTACGATCATCATTAACGTAACGGCGTCGCGCAGCGTTAGCTTGAGTCCGTCGGAAAGTTCTTGGAGAACGCCCGAACCGGACACTTTCTTCGCGTTTGTCAAAACGACCTCGTCGCCCCATTTCGCTTTGCCTTCGGCGACGCGCGCGAACGCTTCGACCATTATAGCGATTTTGATGGTGCTTGCGGTTCGTACGCGATTGTCTCCGCCCAGATCGTAAGTCGCGCCGGTGTCGAGATTCTTAGCGAACAAGCTCACTTTGCCTTTGAACTGCGCGACCTCCGTGCGGACTCGAGAATCGAGTGAAGGCGCGGTCTCGCGCGTAGAGGTTGCTGTTTGTGGCTGCGTAGTTGCTGCGATTGGCATTGTCAGTACCAGTGCAATCGAGAAAGTCAAAGGTGATTTCATTTCAAGCTCCAGTCTGTGAGGCGATGTCCGCGCGATAGTGCATCTTGTCAAAGCTGATCTTGCCAATTGCCTCGTAAGCGCGCGAGCGAGCAGCGGCAAGCCTTCCTGCGCACTCAGTTCATCTTCCGAATACCGACCCGTAGAAAACCGATTTTCTGCGCGCCAGCATTCTGTTCATCGCGTCTTGCAATTGATCTCTAACCTCCTGGCTGATCGCCCGCACAATCGCGGCGTTGCGTGCGGCCTCCGGCGGGTATTTGTCCTCTATATGTATGGGCGGTAGGAACTGGGTGTGCCATTTAGAAGGAAGCGGCAGCGGCACCAATGGAAATGTAGGCGTGATCGGAAAGCAGGGCCATTCCGTCCGGCGCTTCCACCACTTCCATTCAATCTTCTTCAGAATTGGAAAGACCTCGGCGCTGCCAACCGTAACAAAGGGCACGATGGGGGTGCGGTTCCGAATCGCCATCTTGACGAACTCGTCGCGAGCGAATTTACCCAGCCGGTAGGCGTCTCGGTAAAGTGAGAACGCTCCCTGTACTCCTTCAGGAAACATCCCCACCACTTCGTCTCGATCGAGAAGATAATCGGCGTTTTCCCGGCACGCGATCACACCGCCAAGCCGTCGAATGAAATTGAAGAGAAACGGGAACTTCACCAAACCCGGATGTATCAAAAATCTCGGATAGCGTCCTGTTCGCTTGACCATCAGGTGCAATGCCATAACTCCGTCCCAGGGCATGAATCCCCGGTGGACGCCCACGATCATCGCACGCCCTTGCCGGGGCACGTTCTCGATTCCATTCAGTTCAATGCGCCAATAATAGCGCTCGAGCAATTTGAACAGAGTCCGTCCGTACGCCGCTATGTAATCCTTATCCATGCCAAAGGGATCATAGGCCCGACCCGCGATCTGTGCGGTTTGCCAACGGTTTGGTCCCCTGGGCATCAGTTCCAGCAATGCTTCAGCGCTCGACTTGGCAGGAAAAAATCCCAGTTCGTCCGATATCTTCT
>DATFWM010000418.1:0-2408 GCA_035259295.1 Blastocatellia bacterium
ACGGGGTCACAATTCAGCTCCTGGGCGGATGCTTCTGACCAAGAGAAGGCACCGCGCAAATCAACCGTCAAAGGCAATACCGCGATTGCAGCTACGATTAGCCAGCGCAGATGGCCAAACATTGAAATCTCCCATCGTGTCGAGCAGAGGTTAATCCCTGGCAGCGAGCCCCCGGTCGCGCGTGAAGTGAAGGGTTGCCGCTCGCGTAGTTTTGTGGTCACCACCTGCGCATTGAGTCCGCTGGGGGCTCTTAGAGATTGTTCGTCCAATTCTGCGCTCGATCAGTACCGCGCCACGACTGGCCCCTTCCCGGCGCCGCCGAACAGCCAGTTCAAGCCAACCTTAATGACCTGCTTCCTATCCTTGATGTCGACATTAAAAAGGGTTCCGGCCGGAGTGAGGAAGCTATTCGACCGGGTGCCGAATTCGTAGTAGCCGTATTCAACGAAGCCGCTCAGGTAGTTAGTGAAGGCATATTCAGAGCCAATACCGAACGTCCAGCCGCCGCGCGTCTCGCCTGCCGTGGCGATGCCAAACGGAGCGGTGATGGTGTAGTCGCCACGCTCCCAGGCTCCACCGCCCTTGACGTAACCGAGCAAACGGTCCCATGCGTAACCGACTCGACCGGTGACGGATGCGAGCGACTTCGAGTGCGAAGCATCCGTCCAGAGTGGGCGGCCTACACCCGTGAAGAACGAATTCGCATGCGAGCCGTTAGCGCTCATCCAATCATAATCGCCCTGGACACCGATCACCCAGCCGCCGACCTGATAGTTACATCCGGCCTGCGCGCCGCCCAGGAAGCTGTCGGCGTCGTGCGAGCCGAATGCGGTGCCCGCACGGGCCGATCCAAACGGTGACGTCAACGTTTCATCCTTCCTGATCCACACGCCGCCGACGTTCCCGCCGATGTAACAGCCAGTCCAGCTGAAGTAGACCGGCGGAGGCGGTGGCGCCTTGTAAGCAAGTCTCGCAAGATCAGCTGCCATTGCGGGTGCTCCGACCAGCGCGGTAAGAGCGATTGCGGAACCGAGAACTTTCTTCATAACGACGCCCCCTGATGTCCATTCCACATGATGGACACTCACATTAAACCTCTAGACGCGCGATCGGCCGCGGCTCAAAACTTGGCCGTGACCTTCAACCGAAATGTTCGTGGCTGGCCCGGAGAGAGGTTATTGTTGCCGTCCGCCGACGCCCAATATCCCCTGTTGAACAGATTCTCGATGTTGAGCTGTGCCTTCCAGTGCTCATCGATCGTTCGGAAAACTCCGAGGTCGACACGGAAGAAGCCCGGCAATCGCACGCTATCGTCGGACGAAGCAAAAGAGTCCGAGAAATAGATCACGCCCACCGAAGCGGCCCACACCGGAGTTATCTGGTACTTGTTCCACCAGGAGAATTGATTCAATGGCACGAGTTGAATGCGGTTGCCTTGAACGATTGTCGCTGATGTCGCACTGGTGACGCGGGCGTTAGTAAAGGCATAGCCGATCCAGGACTGCCAGCTGTCGGTGACGTAGCCCTTGAGCTCGGATTCGAAGCCCTGAATTGTGTTCCTGCCCGACAAGATGAAGAATCCGGGATTGTTGGGGTCAGGCAGCGGGACATTGTACCGTTGCAGATTATACGCGGCGAACGAGTACAACAATCGAGGAGTAATGTTCCATTTGACGCCGACTTCGGTGTTCACAAACTTCTGCGGCGCCAGAATCACCGTGCCGTCCGTCAACGCGCTGAACTGGTCGCCGGAGGCTGGGAGGTAGGAGACCATGTAGGCGTAGTAGATCGACAGGTTCTCCACCGGCTTCACGATCGCCGCGACCGCCGGCGACAACCTGTCGACGACCTGGACTCGCGTCGTGTTCGTGTTCATGTCCATCGCCTGTTCGTCGAACCGGTCGAAGCGCACGGCGCCGATCAGTTGCAGCCAGCGGGTAATCTCGATCGTGTCACGGGCATAGAGCGAATTCGTGTACAACCTATAGAAGCTATTGGAATCGGGCGTGGTGACTCCGGGCGAAAATGCTCCCGGGTACTGGTGGACGAAATTGATCGAGCCGAAATAAGTCGGCGCAAACGGGTTATCGGCCTCGGTGTTGGTCCCGTTCGGGAAAATTCCGGTGTTTCGCAAGTCGATTCCAGCCTGCCGGCCGATTTCCGCGCCAAAGCCGATCGTGTGGGCGATCGGGCCGGTGAAACCTTTGTAGATGAAATCAAGGTCATCGAAGAAGTTGGTGCGGTTGGTCGTATGATTGTAGGCGGCACGATTGAATAACGTGTCCGTCGGATTCACCGCCCCTGACAAGGGGCCGTTGCCCGGATAGACATTCTGATAGAACTTCTTGTAGTCGGCGACGAGCGTCCCGTTCTTCATCGTCAGCCCGTTGCCAAAGTCGTGGTCGATG
>DATFWM010000419.1:0-4213 GCA_035259295.1 Blastocatellia bacterium
AGAAGCAACGGCCTGCGCGAAAGCGCCAATTCTGCTCGGCAGCGCAGCCAAGCGGTGATCTGCAACCGAACCTGTGTTGGTCACCGTGCTCTCGACCACGTACAGCCGATTCATTTCATGCTTCTCGTTTGACAGACGCCGCCTGTTGGCGAAGTCTCGTGCGTATCGCAGGTTCGCCGGACCGCACGAAAGAAAATCCGAGTCGAGCGATAGAATCACATCGGCTTTATCGAAGCGATAAATCGTATTCACGTACTGGCCGAACGCGAGTCGTGAACCTTCACGCGCGTTGTCGCGACCGACCGGATCGTACTGATGCCACTTCGCAGTCGGCAGCGTCGCTAGCAGAGTCTTTATCTGATACGCGAGCGTTGGCGACGTGACCGTCCCGGTAAGTATTCGCAAGCCGTATCGGAGCGGTTTTTGACCCGCAAGCGCGCGTTGAGCTAGAAGCGCGGGTTGGATTGCTCCCAGAAACGCCGACCACGGTTTGATGTCGATGTCTCCCAAATAGCTGAGCGCTTTTGAGCGGTCGGGATCATAGAGTCCCAATACCGAAGCCTGAGAAAACACATCGGTTGCGCCGAGGCTGGCAGGGTGGTCCTTGTTGCCTTCGATTTTTGTCGGCCGCCCCTCGTGGCTTTCAACAACAAGCCCAGTAGCAAAGCCGTCGAGCGGCATTGCGGTGGCGAAGTACACCGGCTTGCCTGGAACCAGATCCTCAGGCTGGCGCGCGTAAGGTGCAATGTACTCGGTAGGCTGGCGTGTGCACGCGGTCAATCCCGCGAGCGCGAACGACGCGCCCATTAGCTTGAGGAACCTGCGCCGGCCTACGGGATCATTCCATTCGGTAGCGTTTTCGGGAAACTCGCGATGCAACAACTCTTGAAACTCTTCAGTCTCGGCCAACTCCTCCAGGCTGCGCCAGTAGGATCGAGGATTGAGAATGGAAGATCGAGGATTGCGCTCGTCGTCCCGCCTCGTTATCGCACTCATCAGCTTGACTAACTCCGCCATCCTTGTTCCTCTACTGGCCCGAGAATCCCACCCACGGCAGTGGGTGGATCGTTCAGCCCCGGCCTACAACCGAAAGCCACCATCTGTCTTCCATTCCCCGTTTCTTCACTCGCGCGTCCCTTGCGCCGCGAGGGACGCGCGAGTGAAGAAACAAACGGAGTTAAACTAGGCGGGCCTTCCTCTGTAGGCTGAAATTGAACGATCCCCACACTGGGGTATTCCGAGCTTTTCATAACAGTTTTCCACCTACCGATGACATGTGCTGCAGCTCGTCAGCACCTCCCTGCTCTGAAGCTTGTACTCCTCGGCCAGCTTCGGACCTTCGACAGTCTGATTCCACTGCTTGTCCGCACTTTCTTCCCAAGTCTCCGGCGGCCACGCCATCGTGAACACTTCTTTCTTTGGCCTGATGAACTGTTCCGGGTTGCGATGGCACTCCAAGCACCACTCCATATTCAGCGACGCAACTTGATAGGTCAGCGGCATCAGGTCGACTCGCCCATGACACGTCGAACACCCAACGCCTTTGTTCACGTGAATGCTGTGATTGAAATAAACGAAGTCTGGAAGGTCGTGCACTCGCGTCCAATTGATCGGCTTGCCCGTGCGCCAGCTCTCGCGGACCGGTTCGAGATAGGGACTGTTCGCCCAGATTTGCAAGTGGCAATTCATGCAGGTCTTGGTTGGAGGGATGCCGGCGAAGGCGAGCTTCTCCACCGTCGTGTGGCAATAGCGACAATCTATTCCGTCATCGCCAACATGGTGCTTGTGACTGAACTGAACGGGCTGCTCTCGCGGAATATACGCTTGAGTGTAATAGGAAGAGCGGTTGAATTCGAGCAGCAGCCAGATAATGATGGCGATGAAGAACACCGCGCCGAATATGCTGACTTTGGAGACGAAGTTGGTGCTTCGATGAAAGATCTGGCCCATCGTCGGCTAAGCTCTGGTATCGGAGTTTGAAACCTCAGCAAACACTCACGGCCAAAGATTGCGTCCATTTCGGACTCAACGTAAGAACTGTTCCAGCGGGAGATTATGATTCAGTTCTACGTCACAAATTGATGGTGTAACTAACTTCAGAGCGTCACGCAACCGATTAAAGAGCTCTGTGAACCAACCGAGGCTGATATTCAATCACCCGCAGCATCAAAGGTCAAACTGGTTTCACAGAGAGTCTTAGATGTCACTGGCTGCCGATCATCAACGTTTATCTGGAGTGCTTCGAGCGTCGCGTTGCGGCAATGAGATCGCCTGTGTATACTAAGCCTTAAGTTTGTTCATTGCCGCTATGGTGTAAGTGGTTAACACGCCGCCCTCTCAAGGCGGAGAGTACGGGTTCGAGTCCCGTTAGCGGTATTTTCCTGGAGCCGAACGGTAGACGTTTAGGAACTCCCGCAGCACGGTGTCACGCCCTCCAGAGATACAAACAATACTGGTTCTGCAAAAGCGTCCTGTGGTTCGGGAAAGTTCTTGTAAGGGGATCCTCACATGTCAACGTTGTGGCGGGCTTATCACCTGCCGAGTCGGCGCAAACAAAGACTACTGCCTCGATTACTCATCAGTGCGTTACTGACAGTGGAAGCGTGAAAGATCGTGACCAAGCGTTCTCCTCGGCCCAGCTCACCATGGAAAGTGAAAATAATGATGAGCCACGAAGAACGCGGTTGAACCTCCTACGATCGCAAAACAGATAGCCAGGGATTGCAATAGATTCTTGCCTTTGAGCAAAGCGCCGAGCGCAATCACGCTCACAACGAAGCCCCAGCCGTAACACAGCGGGCTCGCGCCTAGGCGATCTATCCACCAAGCGTTGCCGACGTTGTAACAAACACAATGCGGAATGAGCGGAACGAACGACATCACCACTATTGCGGTTAGCAATGCCCGCTTGAGCGCGAACAAGTAACCCACACAAGCCGCGGCGATCAGCGGAATCCATACCAGCTTCACAAAAGTGCAGAACGGCGAGCAACCGTGCAGACTCAGGCCCGTGCAGCCCAAGGACGACGTCAGGAAGCCGAGCGGAATCGCTGCGAGCAACAATGCACGATCACGGATGCGTGGCTGGCTCGTTCCCTGAAACTTGGGCAAGCTGACGACATTCACAGCGCCTGTCGCGAGCGCAGCGATGAGCAGTAACCAAAACGGCGCCGCTAACCACCAACGCATTTTCATCGAGAAATCGATGGCGAAGCGAATGAGCAGCGCCGCCGAGATGACTAACCCTGCTCGAAGCAACCATTGTTGAAGCTTGTCAGAGGCCACTATAATCTCCGCGCGATCTCGTTAGTAGTGCCGCCTTCAGGCGGAAGTTGGTAATGGGCCAGGTGAAGCGCTCTTACAAACTTCCGCCTGAAGGCGGGACTACAAACAAGCATAAACGACTTCGGAGGAATCGATGAAGCGACTCGTCATACCGCTCGTTCTCGCAGCGGCTCTAGCGACGCCGATGCTGCTCAACGCTCAGGTCGAAGGCTACGACATCATCATAATGAACGGGCGGATTGTTGACGGCAGCGGCAATCCTTGGTTCTACGGCGACGTCGCCATTCGCGGCGATCGCATCGTCAAAATCGGCAGTGTCGGTCCTGCGAGAGCAAGGCGTAGGATAAACGCTACTGGAATGATTGTCGCTCCGGGCTTCATTGATATGCTTGGGCAGTCGGAGCTGAATCTGCTGATAGATCCGCGCGCCGAATCCAAAATCTCCCAAGGCATCACCACCGAGGTCACAGGCGAAGGCGGGTCGGCCGCGCCGATGAATGATTACATTCTCAAGGAGGCCGAGCCGTTTCTGAAACACTTCAAGCTCACGGTCGATTGGCGCACGCTTGGAGAGTATTTCGGGCGCCTCGAACGCAGCCGTTCGGCGATCAACCTGGCGACTTATGTTGGCGCGACGCAAGTTCGTCAATACGTCTTGCACGATGAAGACCGCCCCCCGACCGCTGACGAGCTGGATCAGATGCGCAAGCTCGTCGCACAGGCGATGGAAGACGGCGCAGTCGGCATCAGTACGTCGCTCGTGTACGCACCGGCGTTCTACGCGAAGACAGAAGAGCTGATCGAGCTGGCCAAAGTCGCCTCGCGATATGGCGGCGTGTACGCGACGCATATGCGCAACGAAAGCAACTCGATTATGTCGGCACTTGACGAAGCGATTCGTATCGGCGCGGAAGCGAACATCCCGGTC
>DATFWM010000420.1:0-5159 GCA_035259295.1 Blastocatellia bacterium
CCCGTCAGTTGCACTGCAACCGATACTTCGGGCAACACCGCAAGTTGCAGCTTCACGGTGACGGTGTTCAGTTTCTGTCTGCAGGATGAGACAAGCAGCGGCAACTTCGTGTTGGTCAATGCCAACACGGGCCAATACGACTTTTTCTGCAACAGCGTGGAGATTGCCAGCGGCACCGGCACGCTGAACGCCAAGGGTTGCCAGGGCACCATTTTGCACGTCAAGGGAGATCGTCGAGTGGAAATAGGCTGGGATACCGCAGCCCAAGGCAAGGGCGCAGGCACTGCGATTGTTCAATTGGGAGGAGTGAACAAAACCAGGTGTCAGATCACCGACAAGACCATGAACGACGACACTTGCACCGCACCGCCGGTGGTTGTATCGCCTGTTGAGGGAAAACCTGGCAAGAGACAGAGGCAAAACTGAGCATCGTTAACCTCAGTAATTTGCGTTATCGATACTTGTCGACCCACCGTTCAAAAAAGGGCCGAGGGAGCTCTAGTTTCCTCGGCCCTCCTTTCTAATTTGCCAATCGGATTTCCTATGTTACTATCTCACGCTTGCGGCCTGGAATAGCTGTGGTGAGCTTGAGACGCTGCTCAACCGGTCACTTGTTCACCAAGACAATAACAGAGGCCGTCGGGCGCGATTACGAAAAAGACTTTCCAGGAAGTGTCGCCGTGTTTGTCAATTCGGAAGTCAGCATCTTCTTTTTCTAAACCATTCGACTTTAATTCCGCGAAGGCGGCTTCGACATTGTCTACTTCAAAGAAACATCCTTCATGGCTAGGGTCGCCGCCGTTTTCGGCCAAGCCTATCTGAATTTCGTCTCTTTCAAGAACAGCGGATTTATAGGGCGAATCTTTGCGCGAGACAACCTGGAACCCCATTATGGTTTCGTAAAACTGAACGGCGGCTTCCACATTTTCGACGGGCAGATTCATTCTGTCGTTCTGATAGGGCCAGGCGTTCTTGAAGATTGCTTTGATTTCGCGCTCCAGAAACGGACAGGACTAACGGTATTCTCCAATCGAGTTTATCCTGAATCCGGTCTGACGATACTAACGCACGGAAGCCGGGCTCGCTGTTAACTCGGGCGTCTTCTTCAGGTACTTGTCGTACCACGCCAGGTATCGCTCATACCGATCGCGCTGATAGCTTGGCCGCTGGATTCCGTGGTTCTCGTTCGGATAAATGATCATCTGCGTGTCGACGCCCAGACTCCGCAGAGCTTGATACATCTGTTGGCCGCCTTGCACCGGCACGTTGAAGTCGCGCTCGCCTCCGAGAAATAGCGTCGGTGTCTTTATGCGATTCGCGTGCAGGAACGGGTAGGAGATCTTTTGATAAGTCTGCCACGCCTTCGCATCCCACGGCGGGCCGATCTCGTAATCGTACTGAATGATGTATTGATCCGTGCCGTAGAACGCAACCGTGAACGCCGTCCCCGCGCCGCTGGTAGCTGCCTTGAAGCGTGCATCGCTTGCGATGATGTAGTCGGTCAAGATTCCACCGTAGCTCCAACCGCCCACGCCGAGTCGATCCGGATCGGCGACGCCCATCTTGATCACGTGATCGACGCCGGCTTGCAAGTCATCGACTTCGTAATGGCCCCAGTCCGCGAAAATGGCACGCGAGTACTTCTGACCGCGCCCCGAGCTGCCGCGATAGTTCACCGCCAACACCGCGTAGCCGTTCGCCGCGAAGAACTGCCGCTCGACGCTGAAGGAGTGCTGGTCCTGCCCGTTTGGCCCGCCATGAATTCGAAGCAATAACGGGACTTTCGTTCCCTTCGCGTACCGGGTCGGATAGGTCAATAAACCGTGCACTTCGGTTCCGTCTGCGCTCTTGAAGTTGACCTCTTCAGTTTGAGCGAGTTCAAGTTCAGACATCAATGAATCATTATGATGTGTTAGTTGGCGCAACGACGCACCTTCCATCGCGTAGACTTCAGTCGGCTTAGTATCGGTGCCTGATAGCAACGCGATATGACCGCCGCCAAACGTCAAGCTTGATACAACAACTGGCGACGGCATCAACCGCGCGAAAGAATTGCGAGTCACTTGCGCGGGATAAACCGACCGATCGTCGGTCACAAGTAAGTTCAGCGTGGCGCCGTTGAAGCGCAGTCCTGAAACTCCTCGATCGAGATCTTCAGTTGCCTTGACTCGAGTGGGGGCAGCGCTTCCATCAGACGGGACGAACGCCAGGTGCTCCATGCTGTAGGCGCCGTATTTCTTGTCTTCGCCTTCGAGGAACGCAATCAAGTTTCCATCGGGACTCCACTCAGGTCTCACGCGCCCGCCTCGGCTTGTCGCCGGTGACAGCGGCTTTTCTATAGCGCCAAGCGTTGCGTCCGCCACGAAGAGTTGTGCCGAAGGCTCGCGATCGGGATCGTCTGCATGATTGCTCATGAAAGCGATACGAGTTCCATCGGGCGACCACGAAGGTGATGATTCATCCCATTTGCTCTTCGTAAGCCGCTCGAGTTTCTTGGTCGCGATGTCGAACAGATAAATGTAGCTGTGCCTGCCAGACAGAAGATAACCCTGTCCGTCTTGCTTGAAGTGGTAGCGATCGATGACGATGGGCTTCGGCGGTTTGGGTTTGGCGCCGCTCTCGGCAGCTGCAGCGGCGGCTTCCGCTTCGGGATCTGGATCGCCTACCACGAGCGCGAGACGCTTCGAGTCTGGCGACCACTCGTAACCTTGCAAGCGTCCCTTCGTGCTAGTAAGCTGCATCGCGTCGCCGCCGCTGCGGTCGAGCAGCCAAACCTGATTCCCTTTTGCCGGACCTGGCCGTGAAGAAGTGAACGACAAGTATTTTCCATCGGGGCTCCATCGAGGGGCGCTTTCGCTGTCCTGGCTCGAAGTGATCTGGCGATCGACCTTGCCGTCGTAGCTGACCATCCAAATGTGCCCGCTGCTCTTGTCCTCCTTCATATCAACGGTCGAGACGACGTAGGCGATCCATTGCCCGTCGGGCGAAATCTGCGGATCGTTCACGTTCTGCAGCCGAAAGACGTCGTCGAGCTTGAGCGGATGTCGGGGTGTTTGTTGCGCAGGCGCGAGGCTCGCGGCAACGAGCATTAAGACCACAATGCCGAATAGTCGTTTGGTAAACATTGTATTCAATTCTCCTCTGAACGTACTCCACTGTCACGAGCTATGAGTGTGGCGGGATTCTAGCGAAGAAGGAAATCAACAGGCAAGAACAAAGACGAACGAACAATAATTCGAAAGGAAATGCGGTCAAGCCAGGCTAATCTGCATGGGCGCAAGATCGCGAAACGTGGGACAAGTGCTAGTGCGCGGCGGAGGTCAATTGACCTGTTGCTGCAAGAATATGGTGTCGTAGTGACCGATCAACTCGTACCCTGCCTTCTCGTAGAAGCGCCGTGCCTCTTTGTTCTTTTCATTGACCAGCAGAACCACCGAACGCGTGCGCTCGAGAAACATATCGGTCAACTGAGAAATGCAGCGAAGTCCGTATCCTTTGCCGCGTTCGTCCGGATGTACGTCGACTCCTTCGAGATAGATCACATCGGGAGAATCGGTTACCACCTCTGCTTTGAAAATGAGCTTGCCATTCTCAATCCATACCCAGGTTTTGCCTTGCTCTATTCGGCGAGCGCATCGCTTTCGAAACCCTTCGGGATCGACAGCGAGCGGGTTGACGCCGCTCTCTTCATAAGCTGTTCGCGCATGGACCGGCACTATGAGTTCGAGGTCATCGACAGTTGCTAGTCGAAGGCCGGCCACGGCCTCCATCCTCTCAACCGGACTTCTTTGCTCAAACAAGAGCTCCCGGCAATGCAGACGCTGCTGTTGGCCGTGATCTGAGTAATAGTTCCAAAAAGTTCGAACGTCTTCTTGCTCGCCAAATAGCATGAATACATTCGCGCACTCCTGGGCGATTCGCGCAAACTCGATTATGGCTGCGTCGCTTCGCGCTTCGAGCATCGTGGCGTGGCCGATCAAGGCCACCCCTTCAAGCTCGCCCTCGTCGTTGCGACAAGCGTAGAAAGTGCCGCGATTGTGAGGACTCACGATGCCGTTGCTTCGAATGAATCCAATCATTCCAAACGTGTGCTCAACTCGCTCCAGCAAGAACGCGACCACTTCCTCTTCTTCCTGTGCTGAGAGCTTGCTCACCGCCAGTCTGCTCGCTTGCATCGCGAACAACTGATTTGTCGTCACTGTGCTTCGCTCTGGTCTGTCTTGTATGAACATTGCGTTTGTCCTATCCATTTCGGCTGTCCTAAGCATTGATTTGAACTTTGTGATCTCCAAATCTGATAGTCCCGGTTGAAGTAGTTAAGGAACCGGTTGCATACAAACCGTGTCGTCGCCCAAAGTTCGATCGGACAGCAATGTCCCGTCAGATAAGATCGTGCCGTCGGACAGGAGTGTGCCATCAGACAGAAGCGTGCCACTTGCAAGCAATGTCCCATCCGCTAATACAGTGCCGCTAGACAGCACGGTGCCATCGCTGAGCAGAGTACCGTTGTTTGTGATCGCGCCAGAGTAGAGAAAAACTCCGGAGCACGTGAGTGTGATCGAGCGCGTGAGCAAGCCGAGGCTATAAGGCGTTGCATCGGCGAGCACTTTGCCTTGAGCATACACGCCCTGCCAGTAGGTGATTAGGTTGCTGCCGTAAAGGAAGCCGAAGTTGGTGATTATGCCACGTCCCCATACGCACGTTTGTCCTGCTATAGAGTTATCTTGATCGAATGTCGAAGTGAGCATCGACGCGCCATTACCGAGCGAAGCGCAATTGGATACGATGCGCGCGGCTACTCGCACTGCTCCTTCCACATTCACCCGACCGGCGCCCTGTTCGAGCGTGTTGGCGCCAGGGATGGGCTGCGCGGTGTACATCAGTATGGCTTTGACCAGGGCCGGCGTGAGGTTCGGATTTGCCTCTATCATCATCGCGGCCGCGCCCGCAACGATGGGAGCCGACATGGAAGTGCCGCTCAAATACATCAACTGGTCGGCGGCAGTACTCGCAGTGCCGCACTTGAGGGTCGGGTACTGGGTTACAAGGCTATAAGGCTGCCCGACAGAACTCGGCGAGCAAGCGGCGATCACTTTGTTGCCCGGCGCAACGATATCCGGCTTGATCAAATCGTCATACTTCTTGACGCCGTTCACCGT
>DATFWM010000421.1:0-4181 GCA_035259295.1 Blastocatellia bacterium
TGTTGAAACTGTTAAGCTTCGCAAAGCGCTGAAATCGAAGGAGCGGTCTCGATAAATGTCAACAAAGTCAAGCCTGACCCCTCCCTCGTTTCTTGATAGTGCTCACGCGCATTAACCAGCAGCTTTGAGGCTGGCCACATCGATCTTATGTTTTCGAATCAATTGCCAGAACGCGCGGCGATTCTTGTGCGCCGCTTGTGCTGCTTTGGTGATGTTTCCCCTGTGCGCAATCAGCAGTTCTCGGATGTATCTTCTCTCGAACTGCGCCACAACCCGGGCCTTTGCCTCCTGAAACGACTCGCCGCGAGGCGTCGCGCTCGCATTTGATAAAAGGATGTTGCTGCTGTGGATGACCTCATCCTCCGAGAACACAAGCGCTCGTTCCACCACATGCTCTAATTCTCGAACATTGCCGGGCCACTCATAAGACATCAGGGTCTGCATAGCGGCCGAGGAGAAATCGGTGGCGGGCTTGTTGAACCTGGCCGCATACTTTGCGACGAAGTGGCGAGCGAGCAGCGGAATGTCTTCCTTTCTATCCCTCAGCGGAGGCAATGTCACCGGCACGATATTCAAACGATAGTAGAGATCGTGGCGAAGCTTGCTCTGTCTCACAGCCTCCAGAAGATCGATGTTTGTAGCTGATATTACGCGCACGTCGGCCTGGCGTAATTTCATCGAACCTAGCGGGCGGTACTCCTTTTCCTGAAGGAACCGCGACAGCTTGACCTGTGCGAGGAGCGGAAGGCAGTCAATCTCATCTAGAAAAAGCGTGCCGCCATCGCTCTCATGAATCAGTCCGAATCTCGACGAGCTGGCGCCGGTGAAGGCTTCACGCCTGTGGCCGAACAGCTCGTTTTCCACAAGTTCAACCGGGATAGCTCCGCAGTTGATCGGAACGAAGGGCTTGTTTGCCCGCGGACTCAAGTAATGTATCGCGCGAGCACACAGCTCCTTTCCTGTGCCGGTTTCGCCAAAGATCAGAACGCTTGCGTCGGATTTGGCTACAAGCGGAAATTTCTGCACCTCTGAGACGAAGACAGGGCTTTCGCCAATCAGTTGTTTCAATCCCAGTCTTTCCTTTAGCGCGTGCACCGAAGTCGCCAGGCGTTGTCTGTACCGCAACAGTCGCCACACCCTGGGGAGGATATCAATTGCCTTCAGCGGCGGAGTAATGAAATCGGAGGCGCCGAGCTTGAGTAGTTCGAGCACGCTGTCCGTCCGAACTGCATCGGCAGCGGCAATAACCGGTATTTCTGGAAGCTCAGTTTTTATCGTTTGAAAGACCGCAGCGGCGTTAGTCAACGGGCTTGCCGATACAGTAATAAAGATCAATTCGGGTTCGAAGTGCGGAGTGATTTTCGCTAGCTCACTCCGAGAGAAGGCGGGCGAGTCGATTGCAATCGATTGCTGATGAACCTTGATTTCCGGCTGATCTGATGATTCGAGGATCAGTCGCAGCGCGGCGCCGAGTCCATCGCGAGTATTTAAATCGAGAACTAGAACCCTTGCCGATTTCATGGGCCCCGCTCCTAACGGCAATAAAGGCGACTCTGCCGCTGACAGCTTGGCTTGTGTTTAGACGATGACGGCGTGATAAAGCCGCACGCCTCTTCCAATGAGGCTCAAGTTCGAGGAACTGGTTGCCTGTTAGTTTGCAGTACGCTCATCGAGGAAGCCTCGTGGAGCTTGAGACGGGTGAGGAGGTTAAAAAAGCGCCGCACCGTGAACTAATTAATGCTGTTCGGCTCGCGGTTCGAGCGCATTTGATGTTGAGCAAATTCACTCAAAACGCAAACCGAAAGAACACGCTCGCGCCGAACGCGGTAGCCGATACTACTGTGAATTGCAAAGCTTGTCAACAGGCAGGAAAGGGCAACACAGGAAAGGGCAACACAGGAAAGGGCCAACGCAAGAAAAGCGCAACAAATAATAGCGCAGTCGACGACACCGTCAAGATGCCGCCTGGCCGGCGTCGCGTCACTTTTTGCTGAGCGCTGAGAACTCGCCCGCCACTATTTCGTTGATCATCTGGTTGAATGCCGATCGCGGAAGCACGTAATCGCAGCCGGCAGCTTGCGCGCGGCGAATGAGATCGGTTTGAACGTGTGACACGAAGCCGATGACTGGCACCGCGCTCAACTCGGAACGCGACTTGAGTGATCCAATCGCTTCGAGGGGATCTATCCGATCCGAGTTCAGATCGATGATGACCAGCGAAGGCGGAGTTGCTGCGAGCGCTTCTAGCTGCTCGCGCGATTTCACTCGCTCAATCTGACGTCCGCAAGACAGAGCCGCGCTGTTTATCTTCGCGGCGAAGAACATGTCGTCGACCAGTACTGCTACTCTATTTGACATAGACGACATTCTACAGCAACAGACCGCGGGTGACACGATATGGAAAATGATGCGTGATGCGTGATTCGTGATGTGCGATACGTGACTGGGTTTATGGGGATCACACATCACGTGTCACGCGTCACGCATCACGCGTCACGCGTCACGCATCACGCATCCCCTTGAAGGAATCTCGAACGCAACGGTATCATGCCGAACTCGATTGCGTATGGCTCCACTCAATCACTAGTTACATTGGAGGAATTCTCGATGAAACTGAGAGCGGTAGTTGTCTTGTCGATATTGGTCATTAGTGCGTCAGGCGTGCTGGCAGCAGACCCAAAGCTTGACGGCGCGTACAAGTTCATTGGATTGAAATTCCCCGGGGGCAGCCAAAGCGACGCCGATGTCAAAGGCATGATAGTCGTGCACGGCAAGTACATGGCTTTCGTCCGCGCCAACGTGGGGCGAAAGACTTGGGACCAAAGCGAACCCGAAGGAGAGCGCGCGAAGAAGATAGTCGCGGCTTATCTCGGTCTGGCTGCCACCTGCGGCACGTTCGAGGTGTCGGGCAATGTCATAAGCCTCACGCAGCTTGCGCAGTCGAGCCCGGCTTCGATGGGAACTGCTACCAAGTGGAAATATAAGCTCGAGGGAAACAAATTAATAATCGAGCCGGTCGCAAATCCGGGCGTCGAGTTCAGTTTCGAGAAGCTGCCGTAAGCGACCGTTCGTAGTCCGGCCCTTAGGCAGAAGTTCGTATCGCTGTTATGACGTGGCAACCTTTACGAACCTCTGCCTAAAGGCCGGACTACCAAACTTCCTGGAGGACGCTGTGAAAATCATCCGTAATCTTATTCTTGCCAGTTTGATCGCCGTGCCGATGTCCGCACTCGCCGCGCGAGGCAATAGCGGTCAAGAACCGCCGAACAAATCGCAGGACGAAGCCAAGAGGGAAGACTCGCGACGGCCGGTCGATCCGATGTCTTCTTCGACGTTTGCGGGGCTAAAGCTTCGATCAATCGGGCCTGCGCTAACCTCGGGACGCGTGTGCAGCATCGCGGTTGATCCCACAGATCACACTCGCTATTTCATTGGCGCTGCCTCGGGCGGGGTGTGGAAGACTACCAACGCAGGAACCACCTGGACTCCGGTCTTCGACAACGAAGGCTCGTATTCGATCGGCACGATCGGGATCGATCCGAAAAACCCGTTCACGATTTGGGTGGGAACAGGCGAAAACAACAGCCAGCGCAGCGTGTCGTATGGCGACGGCATTTATCGCTCTGATGACGGCGGCAGAACCTGGAAGAACGTCGGCTTGAAAACATCCGAGCGCATTGGCCGCATCGCATTCGATCCACGCAACTCGGATCACGTTTACGTCGCCGCTCAAGGTCCGCTGTGGGGACCGGGCGGCGATCGCGGGCTCTTCAAAACAACCGATGGCGGTAAGACCTGGAAGAACGTTCTATCGATCGGCGAGAACACTGGCGTCACGGATGTCGTGGTTGATCCCAACAACCCGGACACGGTTTATGCTGCTTCTTATCAGCGTCGTCGTCACGTGTGGACATTGATTAACGGTGGACCCGAGAGCGCGATCTACAAATCGACTGACGCGGGCGCTACGTGGAACAAGCTGAAGGCTGGTCTTCCTACTGTCGATATGGGTCGCATCGGACTCGCGATCTCGCCGGTGGACACGAACATACTCTATGCCACAGTTGAAGCTGCTGACCGAAAAGGCGGCATTTTTCGCTCGACTGATCGCGGCGGGAGTTGGGAAAGAAGAAACGAATTCGACGCCGGCGCGATGTACTACGGTCAGATCACCGCCGATC
>DATFWM010000422.1:0-5285 GCA_035259295.1 Blastocatellia bacterium
CAGAGCTTCACCTCGTCCGATCTTCCAGGATTGCCGGCTGACAGAGAAAGCAGCGGGTTCACATTCGATCTGCGCACCACGTCCGACAATACTGCTGGCGGAGACCGAAGCGAAATCGGACCGATGATCACCTTGCCGGAACCAGTATCGCCCGGCACGTTATCTATCGTTGACAACGGTGAGTTGGCCTACCGCGTCGTGTTCGCCGACAACGGCAGTGGTGCGGCCGAGACTGTTCAGTTGTTCGGAGCAAAGGGCGAACATTCCGGTTTTCCTGCGGCCAGCGACAACGACGTTCGGATCAAGAGGACTGGCAACGCAACCTTGTATATCGCGGGAACCAACGTTGTTCAAGTCAGCGCCGCCGTCGCGCCCACTCCGGCAATCGGTCCTTGCCCTACCTCCTTCTGCTTGCAGGACGAGACCAATCCTGGCAACCAGGTCCTTATAGACGCCTCGACTGGCTCCTACACCTTCCTCTGCAACGGTGTTCCGATCGCCAGTGGAACAGGCACGCTCAACGTGAAGGCCTGTCTAGGCAGTATCGAAGATCAGAAGGGTGATCGTCGCGTGTACATGGAGTGGGATTTCACGGCTGGGGGCGGCAATGGTGCTGGCACTGCGATTGTTCAACTGGGGCCGAACAATACCAAATGTCAAGTCATCGACAAGAACATCCGCAACAATGCCTGCGCTGATTGAAACTCGCGCCTTCGAAAGGAGTTGGTCCGGCAGATGAGTTGAGAATCGGCTCGCGCTGGATGCGCTCAGTTCAATTCGCAAGAAAAAGGATGGAGGCGCCGCGCTGTCAGGCGGCTTCTCTATCCTTTTGTTTTTGCTTGGATGCCGATTTGCACTTTTCGAGGCTCGCCTCTTGCGCTATCATTGGGCTAAGCTGTTCGCGACCTCATCCGAGGTCCTCGAGTAACCGGAGCCACCAGCTCCAGAACCGAAGGGAATGTTAGGGGTCACAAAATGCGCGCCTATGATATTAAGACTGAGCGAGGGCGCGAGGTCACTTTAGAGACACCCGATTTTCTCGAGCAAGCCCGCCAGTTATTGTCCCGCAACCTTCCGGTCCAACTGCGAATGAGCGGAAGCAGCATGAGTCCGGCGATCGCCGACGGCGACGTAATAACCGTCGAACCCGTGAGTGATGATCAGCCGATTAAGCAAGGCGACATTGTGCTGTACCACAGCCGGTTCGACACGGCGGTCATCCATCGCGTGATCCGGCTCGAGCGCGCCTCATCGGAGCGTTGCATCATCACGCGCGGCGATGCGGCTTCGCATAACGACTCGCCGGTTCCGCTCCACAGGATTCTCGGACGAGTAAAACGCGTCGAGCGCGCCGGTGAGCGGATAAGAATGATGGCGCCCAGACGCGGTCTTATTCAGACGCTGATCGCCTGGCTGCATCAGCTTAAGTTCTGGTAACTTTCACAACTCCGTAGCAGTTGAATGGTTCGTCTTACCGCTTGGCTCACTACAAACATTCAATCTCCTCCAGAGTTGGTCTGAGATTGGATATCCAACTGAAAGGCTATAGTCACCTCGGAAGGACTCGGCCCGAAACGAGAAGCCAAATCAAGAGAAGACCCAGTGCAATTCGATAGGCGACAAATATGTACGTGGTATGACGCTGAAGATATCTGAGCAGAAATGCGATGGATGCGTAGCCGGTGACAGCCGAGACGACTCCAGCAATCGCTATCTCTGTCCAGCTGGTGTTGAGCGAGTGCAGCGCCTTCGGAAGCTCGAACAGCCCGCTGGCGGCGACCGCAGGAATCGATAGCAAGAACGAAAACCGCGCAGCGGTCGCGCGCTCCAAGCCTGAAAACAACCCACCGGTAATCGTAGTGCCCGACCGCGACGAGCCTGGAATGAGCGCGAATACCTGCGCGATGCCGACAATGATCGCGTCGGGCGTCTTGATGTTATTGATGTCTCTTCGCTGTCTTCCAACGATCTCGGCAACCGTCAGCACGATCGCCAGGCCAATCAAACTCCCGGCGATAACGCGCAAGTCCTTGGTGAGCATGCCCTCGATTTGATGTCTGAACAGCAAGCCAACGATTGCGACAGGCAGCGTCCCGACGATCAACAGCCAGCCGAGCTTTGCGTGTTGCTTCGCGGATTCATCGGCTGCTCGACCGCTCAACGCAGCCAGATTTGCGGTGATGAAGCCTACTATGATCTCAATCAGATCGCTCCAAAAGTACGCGACGACGGCTGCCAACGTGCCTAGCTGAATGACGGCAATGAACGCGGTCCATTGATCGGGATGCTGCGGATCGATCAGGTTCATCCACTTGCCGGCTAGCGTGAGATGTGCGGTGCTGCTCACCGGTATGAACTCGGTCAGCCCCTGAATCAGACCAAGAACTATAGCTTCAAGAATAGACATTGATTGCTGTCCTTTGTGAAAACAAAAGGCGAGTGATACTAGCGAGCCTCGTGATTATCTGTCAACGAGAGCTTTGCGGGGCCGTCACGTTTGGACATCGAGCACGTCGTGGCGCGTTACTATGCCCACGATGCGACCGTACTCTTCGACCAGCAATGCCGGCGAGGTTTTGAGGTACTTTACCGCTGCGTCGACGCTTATGTCCTCGTTCACAACCGGCAAGGCTCGATCCATCACTTGAGACACCGGCGATTGCATGAGATCGCGGTTGTCGAGCAGCTTTGCCATCAGCCTTCCTTCGCGAAGGCTGCCGACCGATTTGCCGTCCGCGAGCACGGGCAGTTGCGACAAACCGTACGTCTTCATCATCTGAAGCGCGTCGCTAACGTTATGCTCCGGGGCAACGGACACGAGATGCGGAGTTGCATCATCCGATTTGAGCTGGTTAATCAAGCCGACGGTCATCCTCTCCGCCCCAAGCATTCGCTTCTCTTTCATCCATTCGTCGGAATGGAATTTCGAAAGATATCTTTCTCCGGTATCCGCCACCAGGAAGACCACAACTGCGTCTTTGTCGAGATCGCGCGCGAGCTGCAAAGCGGCGACGGCGTTGGTACCGGTGGAGCCGCCGCAGAAAATTCCTTCTTCGCGGCCCAGCCGCCGGGCCATTTGAAATGAATCCTTATCGGTAACGTTGATTATCTCGTCGATGTATTTGAAGTGGACGTTTTCAGGAATGATCTCCTGTCCTATGCCCTCAACCAGGTAGGGCGTAGGCTGCATGAGCTGGCCCGTTTCTTTGTAGGTCTTAAACACCGAGCCGTAAGGATCGGCGCCGATGACGCGGATCTTTGGGTTTTTCCCTTTCAGGTAGCGGCCCGCACCGCTAATCGTACCGCCAGTTCCTATCCCGGCAACAAAGTGAGTGATCCGTCCCTGAGTCTGTTCCCAAAGTTCGGGGCCCGTCGTTCGGTAGTGAGCTTCTGGATTCGCCGGATTTCCGTATTGAAAGACGAACAGCGAGTTGGGCGTCTCCTGTGCGATGCGTCGCGCCGTGTTGATGTAGTGATCGGGCGAGTCCGGCTTCGCAGCGACGGGCACGACCACGACGTCGGCTCCGAGAGCTTTTAGGTACCTGACTTTTTCAACCGCGCATTTGTCGGTCATGACGAACACTGCTTTGTAGCCGCGCACGGCGCAGACCAGCGCGACGCCGATACCAGTGTTCCCACTGGTAGCTTCTACTACAGTGCCGCCGGGCTTGAGCCGGCCGTCGCGCTCGGCGGCGTCAATCATCGATACTCCAATGCGGTCCTTGACCGAGCCGCCCGGGTTGAGCGACTCAATCTTGGCGAGCACCAGCGCGTCGATACCTCTTGTAAGTTTGTTAAGCTTGACAAGAGGCGTATTCCCGATGAGGCCGAGAACGTCTTCTTTGTAATCCATGTCAAGAGATTCTATCATCGCGTTTATCGGCAAGTCACCAAAGAGCAGAGGCAGTTTTTCAAAATGAGGAGCGCTCGGTATACTTTTTTCACGCATCACGCTTCGGCAGGGTGTACTGATGGTTAGTCGGCGGGTTCCGCGCACGAGCTTGGCTTTTGCAATGGTAATAGCGGTGGTCGGTCTCGCGCCACCGTTGGCATGTTCGCGTGTCGGTAACGGCGCGGCAAAGGCCCAGGCAAGAAAAGCCGCGGCTCAGAACCTGCCTCGACATCCGATCTCGGATACACCGCAAATCAAACAGGTGGTCGATTCGGCAATCGAGCAAATCGGGGAAACCTTCGAATACGACCCCTCATATTCAAAGCTCGACTATCCGAACGGAGATGTTCCTCTCGAGCGAGGTGTGTGCGCGGATGTTGTCGTTCGCGCGTTCCGAAAGGCTGGCGTCGACCTTCAAAAAGAGGTTCACGAAGACATGTCGGGGCATTTCAGCGCTTACCCAAACAAATGGGGCGCGACAGGGCCCGACGCGAACATTGACCATCGCCGTGTGGCGAATTTGATGACATTCTTCGAACACAAAGGCAAATCTGTTCCGATCACTAAAGCCCCTTCGGACTATGTGCCAGGCGATGTTGTTGCCTGGCAACTCGACACACAAGTTCTGCACATCGGGATCGTAACAGACGCGCGGCTAGACGGAATGCGAAACTACCTGATCATTCACAACATCGGCGGGGGAGCGAGAATAGAGGACGTGCTGATGTCGTGGAAGATAATCGGTCATTACAGGATGTGGAAATAAACAGATGAGCGCAGAAAAGAGTTTCGAAGCGTCACTTGAGGAGCTCGAGCAAATCGTCCGCCAGCTCGAAGCCGGTGATCTACCGCTTGATCGCTCTCTCGAATTGTTCGAGCAAGGGGTTCGCCTATCGCGCGAGTGCCAGAAGCGCCTGGACGAGGCTGAGAGGAAGGTCGAAATCCTTGTTAAAGGAGAAGACGGTAAGGCTACGCCGCTCCCGTTCGAAGAGCCGGAAGAGATTTAGTCATAGTCGTATCATCGGCGATTGCGGGTGGTTTATGGCTCTGACTATGAGACCAACATGCGAATCGTGGCCAAACATCTTACGGGCGCCCGACAGGGCGAGACCGACACGTTCAGCAATGTTCCGCTGACGATTGGACGCCTGCCCGCCAGCAGTCTCCGGCTGGGAATTAACGATACCCGAGCTTCAGCGCGCCACGCCGAAATCACTCTGGAAAAACAAGAGATCGTATTGCGCGACGTCGGATCAACTAACGGGACTTTCGTTAATGGCACAAAGACTCCGTTCGCGATTTTGAACAGCGGAGATATCGTCGAGTTTGGCACCGGCGGCCCGAAACTGCAGTTCGAAATCGGCGACACGCTCGCTACTCTGGTAAGAGAGAT
>DATFWM010000423.1:0-5527 GCA_035259295.1 Blastocatellia bacterium
GTAGGAGACACCTTTGTTCTTGCTTGTGGTTTTCATAAGCAAAGTTCAGCGGCTTCACTTCAATTCCACCAGCCAGACGTTGCCGGTCGTCTCACCATATTCGTAGACAATCTGATTGCCGAGCGGTGACCAGGCTGGATAGCGGATGTAGGTGTTAAGCTTATCGTTATTGGTCACCTGTTTTTCCACGCCGGTCGTTCGGGACACCCACCAGACGTTCCATACGCCCTTGCGGTAACCCGCGAAGGCTATCTTGTCGCCGTCGGGAGACCAACTGTGCGGCCAGCTCTGGCCTTCCGCGAAAGTCAACTGCTTGGGCGAGCCGCCACCGGACGGAACTATTGCAATATGGGTGTCGCTACCGCGCTTCATTTCTATCGCGAGGAACCGTCCGTCAGGTGTCCAGCACGGCCAGCCCATCAGCTCTTGATCAAACGTCAGCTGCCGGGGCTCCGCGACCTCAACACCCGCCACCCAAACATTCACGCTACCGCTTCTCGCGGAATTGAATGCAATCTGTCTCCCATCAGGAGAGAGCTTGGGAAAAGCTGCATCGGGACTGATATCGACCACGGGCATTAACTTTCCGGTATTGATCGCAGCGGACCACACCTCCGGCCGCCCTCGCCGGTACGATAGAAAGGCGATTCTGTCTCCGTCCGGGAACCAGCTTGAATAGTGTTCAGTCTCAGAATCAGTAGTCACCAGTCGAGCGGCGGCGCCATCCGGACCCATCACCCAAATAGCCCCCGGGTTCCCACCTGGCCAATCTGTAAAAGAAATCCGCCGCCCATCACTGGAAAAAGACGGCGAACCCTTTCGATTCGTTTCGTTTGTTAGGGCCACTGGACTCGATGTCGCTTCGCCTGACGCCGGCGAGATAGCGATTGACCAGATGTTGCTCCTCGTGAATTGCGCGGTGTAGGCGATTTTCTTTCCATCCGCCGAAATCCTGAGGTGGGTGATGGGGCCTCGCGGGGTACTGACGATTTCTATGGGCTTTCCAGATGTCTCTCCAGTCGCTGCCAGAACCCGAATCTTCAACACAGCAAAATTCGAAGCCCCCGCACTTCCGGCGAAGTAAATCGACTCGCCATCGGGTGAATAGATCGGATTGTAACCGCCTCGGTACATGAGCTTCGGGTCGGTTCCATCGGCAGATACCGACCAAATCTCGTTTGGTATCCCTGATCTGACGAAGACGATCCGCCGGCCGTTCGGAGACCACGCTGGAGAGCCGTGTCCACCCGTGGGTACTCCGGCCTGGGTCACTGGTACTGGCTCACCACCGCGCGCTGGAACCACCCAAATTGTCGATGGGGGCATAGCGATGGTCGCGATCACATCGCTGATCTCCCGCGACTGGAACGCGACCAGCGAGCCATCGGGCGACCACGACGGAAGCGAGCCGAACTCAGAGAGCTGCTTTGCGACACCGCCCGATGAGGGCAAAAGCCAGATGCCGCCGCGATTCATCGAGTAGTACGCGATCTGCTGGCCATCGGGCGACCACGCCGGCGAGATGTTTTGCTGGCCATCGGAGGTGATCGGTATTTCGCGCGCTCCCGGCGTTAGCTGTTTGACGTAAATCTCGTACCTTCCATTGTGATCCGAACTGTAAGCAACGGACCCCCCGTCCGGGGACAGCGTCGGAAAGAAATCAAGGCCCGGCCACGTAGTGAGCTGAGTTGTCTTCAAAGTCGTCGACACTTCGCTGTCGCCGGGTTGAGTTCTATTCCTCGAGGAAACAAGAACGACAACGAGAATCACTGCCACCAGCACAAGGCCTGACAGGATCGCGATTACTGGCAGCGCTCGACGACCCGGCTCGAAGCCCGCTCTCGCCGCGACGCCTTCTCGGTCAGTAATCGAAGGTAAAACGCTCCCGCCCCGAGATCCGAGGTCGGCTGCGTCTGCCCCCTCGAGACTCGAACGTATCGCCAGTTGCGCTGGCGACGTTGCTTCGTCCGCGTTCTTCAACTCTGCGATGAACCGATAGCCGCGCTTGGGGACCGTCTCAATGTATCGAGGTGCCTCGGCATTGTCTCCGATCACGTGCCGAATCTCTTTGATGATCCTGGTCAGCGCGTTGTCGGTGACGAATTTCTCCTTCCACACCTCATCGAATAGCTCCTGCTTCTCGATAATTTGATCGCGATGCTCGATGAGATAGACCAACACGTCAAAAGCGCGCGGCGTGAGCTTGCGCGGCGAGCTGGCTTTTTCGATTCGCAGTCGATCAGGATCCACTTCGACGTCATCGAAGTGGTAGGTCAGACTAGTTTTGGTCACGTGCTCCCTTGACATAACCCTTGGCGATTGCTCAGTTAGCGTCAGTCACTGAAAAGTCATCCGCCGGTCAGACGTTAATCACTGCCCTGTCATTACGTAACCTTGCGACTCGATTATAGTCCGCAGCCGTGGATCGACAAAATCCAAATCTTGAAACCGAAAAGGAGTTCGTTATGAAGAAGCAAGCTTACACCACACTCATGATCGCTGTCCTGATTGCCACGGCTTTCAGTTCGGCTCAAGCGCAGTCTGACTGGTTGATCAAAGCAAACGTTCCTTTCAACTTTGTCATCAGGGATCGAACGCTTCCTGCCGGGGAATATGTCTTCGAGCTTGTACACATCGGCGGCTCGGAGGCAATAAAAATTCGAAGCGCGGACGGCAATATCACCGCGTTCGCCCCAGCCCGGTCCGAAAGAGCTAAGGCGTCGAACGCGAAGCTGACTTTCAATCGCTATGAGAGCCAGTTCTTTCTTTCGCAGGTCGATGGACTTGAGGCGACGGCGACGCAGGTGTTGGCTAAATCTCGTGTCGAGGAGCGATTGATAGATAGTGCGACTGAACGAAGCAGAGTATCCGTCGCAGCGAGCAAGCGTTGAAAATTAGCACCAGTCGGGACGTGTACGCTAGACCTTAGCGCGCACGGCCACCGATTGATCACCAATCACAAGTTCGTAAATGCAGCGGCGAGAAATTCGTCGCGAAGGAGGATGACATGAACTGGCAGAATATGGCCGACAACAAGTGCAGCATCGGGATATTGAAAACGATCCATACCAGCTCCGTCGTGAGGGTTGCTGCCTTGGCGGTGCTGGTGGTTTCATTCAGCGCGACCGCGAAGGCACAGTGTGGAGACTCGCTCAGCGCGATGGCGGCGTCTGCGGTTTCTGTCCGAAGCAGGTCGCACGTGTCACTATCGTCGATACGGAACGAGTCTGCGGCAGCGGAGTCTGCCGCAAGCGATAATGCGGCCAACAAATCCATTGTTGGACTTTGGCATATCCGCTTCCTGGTTGAAGGTCAGCAAATCCAGGAGGCGTTTCAGATCTGGAATGCCGGCGGGACCGAAGTTCACAACCCAAACGTCGACCCAAGGCAAGGAAACGCCTGCCTCGGCGCTTGGACGGAGGCTGCGCCACAGACCTTCAAGCTCACTCATCGAGTTTGGTTGTACGATACGAGCGGAAATTTTCAGGGAACGGGCCACTTGACCGAAACGCTTTTGCTTGGCGATAAGGGCAACACTCACAGCGGTTCGTTCACGCTGGATATCTATAATACGGTCGGCAATCTCGTTGGTGAAGTTGCGGGAACCGTAGCCGGAGAGCGCATTTCTCCCAACTGAACCTTGAGACTAGGCGGGGTGACAACTCGCCCCGCCTAGTCTCCAGACACTTAGCATGACGCGGAGTTGAGAATTCAGGGCGTTGGCTGGTGAAACAGGCGGCGCGTCTCCCGGGAACATGGCTCGGGATCGCTAAGTGGGTGCTGGTGACGCTGCGTTAGAGCCAAGCAACGGGATCTAAACGAGCGTATCGGCTTACGGTGGCTTGCCCACGGGTTCGAATGAATCTCATAATGATGAGAAGGCTCCATCCAGCGCCGCGATGAGCTCATCAATGTCCGACTTAGATGCGATCAGCGGCGGGCCGATGCGAATCACGTTGCCCCACAAGCCGCCTTTGCCGATCAAAACTCCGCGACGCCGAGTCTCCTCAAACACTCGCAGCACCGATTGCGGATCAGGCTCCTTCGTGGCTCGATCCTTCACACACTCGATCGCTTGCATCAAGCCCATCCCGCGCACGTCGCCGATCACAGGGTACTTGTCTTTCAACTCTTCAAGCTTCGAGCGCAAGTAATCGCCAACGACTCGCGCGTTTTTCGGGAGATCGTTTTCTTCGATCACTCGAATCGTAGCAAGCGCTGCAGCACAAGTGACCGGGTTCCCGCCGAAAGTCGAGAACGTCAGCCCGGGATACTTGTCGGCAATCTCTGGAATCGCAGTCGTGCAACCGACGGGTGCGCCGTTGGCCATGCCTTTCGCGAAGGTCATGATCTCGGGCTGAACATCCCAGTGCTCGATGCCGCACCAGCGATCGCCCGTTCGTCCCCAACCGGTCTGCACCTCATCGCAGATGAAGATTCCGCCGTAGCGGCGGACGATGTCGGTTACAACTTTGAAATAATCCTTCGGCGGGGTGATGAATCCGCCGACTCCCATAATCGGCTCGGCTATGAACGCCGCGACCTGCCCGGTTGTCGAAGTCTGAATCAACTCTTCAACGTCGCGCGCGCATTCCATCGCGCAAGACTCCGGCTTCAGGTTGAATGGGCAGCGGTAACAATATGGCGCGTGAGCGTGGACGAAGCCGGGCGCAATCGAAGGCCCGTGCTTCCAGGTGGAGTGTCCGCTCGCGGTCATGTTAGTCACCGAACGTCCGTGATAAGCGTGACGCAGCGCGATGATCTCGGTTTGACCGGTGTAGATTCGAGCGAGCACCATCGCGGTTTCGTCGGCTTCGGTGCCGCTGTTAGTGAAGTAGCTCTTCTTCAATTTGCCAGGCGTGATTGTCGAGACCTTCTCGGCGAGCTCCGCCTGCGGCTGATTGATGTAAAGCGTCGAGGTGTGAGCGATCTTGCCAATTTGTTCGCTGACCGCTTTCACGACTTCGGGCCTTGCGTGACCAACCGAAGTTGTCAGCACCCCGCCAAAGCAATCGAGATAGCGCTTGCCATCGGAGTCCCACACGTGCATGCCTTCACCACGTTCGAGCACGAGCGGATGCTCGTAATACGTGGCAGCGCACGGCCAGATGTATTCTTTCTGTTTAGCAATCAAGTTTGCAGTCGAGGTGGCTTCACTCACGTTAGCGGTCATGCTTCCCTCCAGCGGATTCAGCTTGATCAAAAATGACAGTCAATTAAATCAACGAACGGTCAGCCGCGTCAACGCAACGCCAAGATAGGGGCGCGCGTCAGCTTTTCGCGCAATCCCACCCACGGCAGTGGGTGGATGTTTCAAGCTCGACCTAACGGAGAAGCGTGGACCACTCTGGGAATCCCACCCACGGCTGTGGGTGGATAGTTCAGGCCCAGCCTATGCGGCGGAATAGAATGGCGAGGTTTTGCGGGGGGTCGCGCACGTTATAGGCTGCACTTGAAGAATCCACCCACTGCCGTGGGTGGGATTCCTGGCAGGTCTGCGCGCCATTCGCTTTAGGCTGGACTGAAT
>DATFWM010000424.1:0-4470 GCA_035259295.1 Blastocatellia bacterium
CGCCAGATGCAAGGCAAGAGCGAAGCCGAGATAAACACCGAGTACGAACGGCTAAGGCCAACCGTGCTGGATTACCTGATCGACGACATTTTGCTGGAACAGAAGGCCAAGGAGTTGAACATCGACGTCGAGGCCGAGGTCAATCAGCAGATGGCCGAGATCGCAAAGGAGAATGGTGCGCCTAATGTTCTCGCATTCGAGAACGAATTGAAAAAGCAAGGCATCGATCCGGAATCCGCGCGAGCGTCGTTGCGCAAGAGGCTCCAACAGCAATATGTAATCCAGAAGGAGGTGCTTTCCCCGATCTTCCAACGCTTGAGCGATAAGGAGCGCCGCGACTTCTACGAAAAGCACAAGGACGCGTTTACGATTGCGGGCGAGGTGACGCTTTCTGAGATCTTCCTGCCGCTGGAAGGTCACACCGCCGCCGAAGTCGAGCAGCGAGCAAAGCGCTTAGTTGCCGAGATTCGCGCCGGCAAAAGCTTCGTCGATGCTGTCAAAGAGAACTCGCCTGCCACTCGCGCATCGCGCGCGCAGAACGGGAAGATCGGAAGCTTCAAGCGGGGCGAACTCAAAGAGGACATCGCTGCCGCAATCTCGACGCTGAAACCTGGTGAGGTGACCGAACCAATCAGGCTTCAAGATGGATTCCAAATCATCCACGTAGACGAGCGCAAGGAGTCGACGGTGCGCAAGTTTGAGGATGCCGATGTGCAAAAGGCAATTGGACAAGGCGCAACCATGGAGCGCGCCGAAGAAGCTCGCAAGAAGTACCTGAAGAAGCTGCGCGACGAAGCATTTGTCCAAATCACCAAGGGCTACGTGACGGCTCAAGCGAAGCCTGACAAGACCGAGAAGAATTAAGCTTCGATATGCGGCTTGACATGTTCCTCAAGCTGTCGCGACTTGTGCCGCGCCGAACTCAGGCTCAAGAGATGTGCGAGGCGGGCGCAGTGAAGCTGAACGGTTCGCGAGCCAAGAGCAGCCGCGAGGTGTGCGAAGGCGATTTGCTTTCGATACGCGGACGCGGGCGCGTGACTACCGTTCGCGTCGCTAAGGTTCCGGCGAAAGCAGTGTCCAAGCGAGAAGCGGCGTCGCTGTACCAACCGGTCAGCGTTGAGAATACAGCCTCCTTGATTGACTGAATGAGGAAGATAAGCGATCGATACAATAAGCTCCGCGACAGCGAGCGCGGATTGATCAGCAACAAGCCGCGCGGGCTAGGTCTGGACATCGCGCTTGCTTATCCCAACACGTATTACATCGGCATGTCCAATCTCGGCTTTCAAGCCGTGTACCAGCTCTTCAATTCCTATCGCGATATCACGTGTGAACGAGTATTCACGCCCGACGCCGACATCGAACAAGAACTCGAGCGCACCGGGTCGACGCTCCTCTCGTTGGAATCTGAAACACCAATCTCCGAATTCGATGTGCTGGCGATTTCAGTGTCGTTCGAGACTGACTATCTCAACATTCCCAAGCTGCTGCGGTTGTCAAAGATTCCGCTCAAGTCGGAAGACCGCAACGATTGGCATCCGTTGGTTGTAATGGGCGGCGCGGCGGCATTTCTGAATCCTGAGCCGGTAACCGACTTCGTCGACGTGGTTTGCGTGGGTGAAGGGGAAGTGCTTGTGCCGGCTCTGATCAACGCGATGGGCGAAGGCGGCTCCCGCGAAGATCTCTTGCTTCGGCTGGCGCAGAAGGCAGGGTTCTACATTCCTAAGTTCTACGATATTCACTACGATGACGGAAAGGTCAGCGAAATAGTCCCGAAGAACGGGGCGCCCCGTCGTGTGTTTACGATGCGCAACCCGATGCGCAAGCAGGAAGGCGACGGCTGCTTCGATGACGATTTTATTCCGGCAAGCGAAATCATAACCGACAATACAGAGATGAGCGGGCGTTATCTGATCGAGATTTCGCGCGGATGCTCGATGGGCTGTCGCTTTTGTTGGGCCGGCTATTCTTATCTAGCGCCACGAGTTTTTTCGGCCGAGAAGCTGCTGGCTCGCGCGGCGCAAATGCGAGAAGTGACAGATAGGATCGGATTAGTGGCTACGGCCGTATGCGATCATCCCGAGATTCATCAACTCCTCGCCGGCCTTGAGGAACTCGACTACCAAGTTTCGGTATCGTCGCTGCGGCTGGATCAAATCTCGCCGGAGCTCCTCGACGCCTTAGTCCGAAGAAATGACCAGCAGATCGCAATCGCGCCTGAAACCGGCTCAGACCGTTTGCGGCGAGTGATCAATAAAGATCTAACCAACGATCAGATAGTCGAGATTGCCGAGATGATCTTTGAGCGCGGCATCTTCAACGTAAAGCTTTACATGATGATCGGCTTGCCGACCGAAGAAGACGAAGACCTCGACGCGATTGTGACGCTGACCGAGCGAATCCGCGACAGGATGCTTGAAGCTGCTCGTCCTCGTGGTCGGGCAGGCTCGGTAATCGTCTCTCTCAATGCATTCGTACCGAAGCCGCAGACGCCATTTCAGTGGGAACCGATTGAATCCGAAAAAGTGCTGGATCAAAAGATCAAATATCTTACTCGCGCGTTCAAGCGAATGCCCAACGTCGAAGTGCGAGCGATGTCGTCGCGCATCGCCCAGCTTCAGGCTTTGCTTTCGCTGGGCGATCGGCGCGTTTCGGAATTCATCTTGGAGACGGATCGCACTGGAAATTGGCGGCAAGCGATGCGCGGCTGGACCGATTATTCGCTCAGGCGGCGTTCGCTGGATGAGCTGCTGCCGTGGGATGTGGTAGACATCGGTCTCACCACCGAATTCATGAAACGGGAATACGAGCGCGCGATGGCAGAGAAACCGACCAAGCCGTGTCCGGCGACCGACCCATGCATTCGCTGCGGTGTGTGTGATCCGCGCTACGTGCCAAAGAACGCGCTCGTTCAGTTGTCGTGGATGAAGCCTCCTACGGTCTCCGCAGCGCTGTCCCGACCGCCCGCTGCGAGCCTGGCGCCGGTGGTTGCAGGGTAGCGCGCCCGGCTGTTAGAGTTGGCGACCAAATCTGAACAAACCGCGCGGCGTCGAGATACAAGTAGGCGCCGGAGGCCATCGGGCGAGCGAAATGTCGAAGTGAATCAGGAGGAATTAACTTGAAAACGGTTTCGTTGTTCGTACTAACATTGGCGATAGCCGCACTAATATCGATGTCCCCAGCGAAGACATTCTCGCACGCTCAGCCCGCCGGGCAGGGAAAGGTCGATGAGCTGCTTAAGAAGGGGGACGACCTGTATAAAGCGGGCAAGTTCAAAGAGGCGATCGACGCTTACAAAGAGGTGCTGGCTCAAGATGCCAATAATGATCGGGCCATCGCGTACATTGCTTTTTCCTATTATCGACTGCACGACAATGAACAGGCTCGGCAATGGATGAAGCGCCGGGTTGAGATTCCGGGTCTGTCACCGTCCACAAAGAATCAAGTGCTCACTGACATGACGCTGCTGTATTGGGATGACGCGCACCTGCGAATAGCGACTCGCCTCGCCGCGGGCACCAAAACCCTCACGTCCGAAGAAACTGTGGCCGTAAAAAAGTTGCTTACCGAAGGCATCGACTCGGCTCAGAAAGCGGTTACTATCGCGCCTCGTTCGGTAAAGGGGTTCAACCTGCTGAACCTTCTCTATCGTGCAAGCGCCGCGATTGAAGGAGACGGGACCGCGCGCACAGATCTGCTTTCGAAAGCAGATGCTGCACTCCGCAAATCGGTCGAGATATTCGAAGCAAACCCTCAGCAACAGACCAGTGATCTTTGGACCGTGCCAACTATCTCGACGGTCAACGGCAATGATCTCGGCCAGGCAGTGCACCTTGGAGCGGCCACAAAGAAAACTTCCGCCGACGGGCTGAAGGACGCAAAGGAGGGGGAGGCAGTCGTCGAGGTGGTTGTGGGACGCGACGGGAAAGTGCGGCTTCCAAGAGCGCTTTCCGGTCAAGGAAAGCTTAGCGAAGCTGCGGTCAGCGCCGCTCGCCAGTGGGAGTTTGAACCCAGCACCTTCGAAGGCCATGCGGTGCAAGTGATCGAAACGATCTCATTCCCCGCGAAGTGATCCGGCAAGAGCGACACGCGGCTGTCGGCACGTATCTCAGCGCGCCTGCGCAGATCGTAAAGATAAGTCGACACTCTGGTAAATTGAAACGAGTCTAACCTAACCCCAACGCGATCGAGCTGCTCCAGCAGAAATTGGCGCTCTTCGATTTCCCTTTCGGTATCAGCCAGGAAGAGAACCCACACGCGTTCTTTGCCCCGCAGTGCCTCTATGTCTTCTGCGAGCTCACTTGGCGCGGTCGGCAATTTCAACCCTTCAACATAATCGGCGTCGGTGAAGCCATAACGCTCAGAGTAATATCTGAACTGCCGCTTTGCAGCATAATAAACGTAAACCAGATCGCCCTGCTGCCAATGCGCTCTGATGTGAGCTAGAGATGGTTTTATGTCCGCGCGCGC
>DATFWM010000425.1:0-2261 GCA_035259295.1 Blastocatellia bacterium
TCAACGCGTCGACGATTACCTGCCGCTCGGCTTGCTCGAATGTCGATGATGCCGATCCGACGCTGCGGCTAGCCGTCCTCTTTAGCTGGTCGTGAGGAACTTTCAGCTCGTCCCCCTGCGTGAAAATCACGCAGCGCTCGATAAAGTTCTCAAGCTCCCGAATGTTTCCGGGCCAGTCGTGATTCACCAACGCCTCCATGGCCTCCTTTGGAACAGACTTAATGCGCTTTTGCATTTGGCGGGACAAGCGCAAAACGAAATAATGAACCAGGAGGGGAATGTCCTCGCGCCTCTCGCGAAGCGGAGGGATCTCAATCGGGCAGACATTCAATCTGTAAAAAAGGTCTTCGCGAAACTGGTTGTTGCGTATCATGCTCTGCAGATCGCGGTGGGTTGCGGCAATCAAGCGAACGTTAACGCGGATTGTTTTCGCACTCCCCAGACGTTCGAATTCGTGTTCCTGCAGAGCGCGTAAGAGCTTTGGCTGCAACTCCAGGCTGATGTCGCCGATTTCGTCGAGAAAAAGCGTGCCCTGATCGGCCAATTCGAACCGGCCTCGTTTCTGCATGAGTGCGCCGGTGAACGCTCCCTTTTCATGCCCAAACAGTTCGCTTTCCACCAGCCCGGAGGGGATGGCGGCACAGTTCAGCCGAACAAAGGTACGCTCGCGGCGCGGACTGAGGTTATGAATGGCCCGGGCAAGCAGTTCTTTTCCAGTGCCGGTCTCGCCGTGCAAGAGCACTGTCGACGCTGTAGGAGCTACAATTGCAACCTGATCCAAGACCTTGCGGAGAGCGGCGCTCTTGCCGACTATTTCCTCGAAGTTGTATTCCGACCGGATTTCCGACTCGAGATACAAGCGCTCTTCCTCGAGGCGATCTCTGGCTTCTGTCATACGTCCGTAGGCGATCGCGTTGTCCACGGCGAGCGCAATCTGATTGCTGATTTGCGACAAGAGGTCCAAGTCCTCTTGTCCAAAGTTGTTCGCCTGGAGGCTACCCAGTGTTATCACACCTACAGGGCCGGTTGCGGTCACCATTGGGGCGATCGCCATTGAGGTGATGGACTCGGCTTTGAGCTTCTCAACGATTCGCGCCGGGAGCTTTTCGATTTCTTCGTTCGACAACAGTTCAGGCACGCGCGCTCGCAACTTTTCGTAATCGGCACCACTGAGTTCCGACCTCTCGACCTCAGTTAAGGAACCCTTGCTATTGGGGAAATCCAATACGACGCACTCAAGCTGGTTCGATTTTTTGTCGATAAGCCAAAATCCGGCAAATTCATCCCGAAAATAAGTCCGGATCGAAGCGGAGGCGGACCGGAAGAGTTCATTAATGTTTAGCTTGGAAACGATGTGATTGTTGATCTCCAGCAACAACCTAAGCCGGTCCCGCTCTTTAACGACTTGTCGTTGGTAGAGTTCTGCGCTGTCCCTCGCTACCGCGCACTCGAGCGCGACCGCGACGTGCGACGCCAGAGAGCGGAGGAGTTCGACGTCCTCGGGCACAAATTCCTGTCCTCGCTCCTTGGTCACCGCGAGAATTCCGTAACGCTGTTTGGATGTGAATAATGGAAAGACATAGGTAGCTCGACCAACGGATTGAGCCGCAAATGGAGCCAATTCGCGATGTCGCAACATTTCCTGCGATACATCCGGCAGGAAGACTGGTTCTCGTTCCTCAAGTGCTTGGGATGCCGCGCCGGTCAGGGAGATTTTGGTGCCGATTTTGATCGCGGGTGCGTCCACTTCTCGATCGAAGTCAAGAAGATGCAGAGTGTCTCCGCCGCTGCCGAGGACATAGATATCGACGCCATGAAGGCGACAACTGCTGGCCAGAACGTCGCGCAGGCTGTGCAGGACAGCCTTTACCGTGGGTTGCTCAACCATCGCGCTGGAGACATCGAGCAGGGCGCGATACCGGCTATTGGTCGGCGCCAATCCTTCATTGTCTTCCGGCATGCGCATCAGACTAGCATCGTCAGAACTGATCTTCCATATCAGCTTAATGTTGGTTCCAATTCAGCCGTTTCCCCCTGGCGGCGACAGCTTCTGCGCGGACGGACGGCGCTTCCGGCATACGCCCGAATTGAACTTCGTGGAGCCAGGTGATAGCCCGACAATTTGCCGCAAGTACTGCTTCATGCGAAACGCCCAGACGGCGAACGCAATCGAAAATGGACGCGTTGACGGCGGTTCTGAGTACGAGAACTGTCCGTGCCAGCGAGTCCAGTTCAGCAAAGATGACGTGGGGATTTATGTG
>DATFWM010000426.1:0-2359 GCA_035259295.1 Blastocatellia bacterium
GAACGGCGCCTGTATCGAATGCACGACTTCGCCTCGCACTCGGAGGCGGTGACCGCCATCAGTCCCTCGAACCGCGACAAGGGATTTCTCACGGGCGATGCGAAAGGCGGAATAGAATTACACTACGCAACAACCGGACGCACCCGGCTGAATCTTCGATCGCGCGGTCAAGACGTCGCGTCGCTCTCGTACGCGCCTCGCGCTGACGGCTTCGCGAGCATCGACAACAATGGAACGATTCAGAACTTCGAGCTTGAAAACCGGCATCCCGAAATCACTCTCGCGACTCTGTTCAACAAAGTCTGGTACGAAGGCGAGGCTCAGCCCGAGCACACGTGGCAATCAACCGGCGGCGCGGATGACTTCGAAGCAAAGTTCGGATTGATGCCGTTGATCTATGGGACGCTGAAGGGAAGCGTTTACACTTTGATCTTGTCGGTGCCGATCGCGATCCTTGCGGCGTTATATGCATCGCAATTCATGCGGCCTCGGTGGAAGAGCATTATAAAGCCCGCGGTCGAAATAATGGCGGGGCTGCCGAGCGTAGTCCTCGGGTTCATCGCCGCGCTCTGGCTTGCGCCAAACGTCGAAACGGTGTTGCCGGGAGTGTTGATGATGCCGACCGTGCTTCCGGTGCTGGTTCTGGCCGCGGTGTTTGCGCGTCGCACCCTGCCTGCGAAGTGGCGTTCATTCGTAAAACCCGGCCGCGAGCTGTTCGCGTTGGTGCCTCTTGTCGGCGCCGGCATCTGGCTGTCGATACTCGCGAGCGGTTTTGTGACGAACAAGCTTATAGGCGGAGACTATCACTCGTGGTTAGCAACGAGGCTGGGTTTGTCCTACGATCAACGGAACTCGCTGGTCGTGAGCTTTGCCATGGGCTTTGCAGTCATCCCGATCATTTTTACGATCGCCGAAGATGCTTTCACAAACGTGCCGCGCCATCTGACCTTGGCCGCACGAGCGCTTGGCGCGACCAAGTGGCAGACTGCGCTCAGAGTTGTTGTCCCGACAGCAAGCCCGGGAATTTTTTCCGCGGTCATGGTCGGACTTGGGCGCGCGGTGGGAGAGACGATGATTGTGCTGATGGCGACCGGGAACACTCCGATCATGAGCTGGAACATCTTCAATGGATTTCGCGCGCTTTCGGCGAACATCGCAGTAGAACTGCCCGAAGCTCCCGCAGGGGCAACGCTGTACCGAGTCCTGTTCCTCACGGCCCTGCTGTTGTTCGCATTGACGTTTGTTGTGAACACCGCGGCCGAAGTCGTTCGATTGCGGCTGAGAAAAAGATATAGCGCGCTGTGAAAAAGATCGCTCCAAAAAGCGGCGACCCTTACATCTGGCTGACCGGCGGCGCGTTGGCGTTTTGTCTGCTGATGGTGATCGGGATGATCGGACTAATCCTGGTCAACGGCCTCGGCGTTTTCTGGCCGACCGACCTTGCACGCGTGACGACGAGAGACGGAGGCGTGATTCTCGGCCAGATCAAAGAACGAGAGTTGAGCGCGGAGCAATCCGGTGAAGCGACCTATCGGATAAAGATCAAGCGGGCGAATCGCGATATCGACACCGCGGATTATTTGTGGGTCGAGGAGAAGGATATCGTCGATCGTTCGAGTCCGGCGGATCAATTTGTGATCGAGCGTCGCGAATGGGGAGACTTCTTTGGGAGCGTCAAGAGTGTAAAGGAAGGCGAAGAGGTGTCGGCCGAGGGGGCGGAGGCGCTTGGGGCGGTGGCTCAGAGACTGCCGGAGGCAAAGCGAGCGCAGGAGAAGATCGCGAGCATCGAGCGAAAGGAAGTCGGGGACATCAGCTACGCTCAGGAACGACTGCGACTGAAGTCGGCCAGGCTCGAACGTCAGGGAGTGGTCGAAGGTCCGGAGTTGGAGGCGATCGAAGTCGAAAAAGCGGAGCTTCAGAAGCGCTACGATGCGCAGATCGCAAGAATCGACGAACTGAAACAAAACTTACAGACGACCGTAGTCCTCGCCGCGATCGACGGCGCCGAGAAGGAAGTACCGATTGGCAACATCATCCGCTGGTACCAGCCAAACGTCATGAGTGTGGCGTCGAAGCTTCAACTCTACACGAGCAAGCTATGGGAGTTTATTTCGGATGATCCCAGAGAGTCGAACACCGAAGGAGGAACGTTTCCCGCGATCTTTGGGACGGTGATGATGGTGATGCTGATGACGTTCATCGTGACGCCGTTTGGCGTGATCGCCGCGGTCTACCTTCGCGAGTACGCGCGCCAGGGAAAAATTGTGAGCGCGGTCAGAATTGCGGTGAACAACCTTGCGGGAGTTCCGTCGATTGTGTTCGGAGTGTTTGGTGTGGGCTTCTTTATCTACTTCATCGG
>DATFWM010000427.1:0-4186 GCA_035259295.1 Blastocatellia bacterium
TCGGCTCGCCTTACTTTTCTCCGCCTCCGACGCGTCCGTTCTTGAAAGAGGTCGGAGCCGATCCGGGCAAGCTTCGAATCGCGCTTGCGGTTGCCACGCCCGCCGGAACTCCGCTAGATCCCGAATGTAAGAAAGCAGCCATTGAAGCGGCGAAGCTGTGTGAAAGCCTCGGCCACAAAATCGAAGAAACGCAACCGCCGATCGATGACCACTGGATGCGGGACGCGTTCTTAACGGTGCTGCGAGTTTCTACCGCCCGGACGCTGGACGATGCCGCAAAGGCGCTAGGCAGGCCAGTGACCGAGAAAGACGTCGAGCCGGTGACGTGGGTGATTGCGCAAGCGGGCCACGCAATCACAAGCGTCGCTTACTCGCGGGCCATTGCGACGATGCATCAGGTGGGCCTCGCTGTGGCGAAGTTTCAGAACAGCTACGACGTCATCTTGAGCCCCACGCTCGCGAAGCCGCCGGTTCCGCTTGGCGTGTTGAGCCTTTCACCGGCGAGTATTGCGGCTTACACAAAGGATGTGACGGAGTTTGGGCCCTACACCGCGCTTTACAACGTGACGGGCCAGCCTTCGATGTCTGTGCCGTTGCACTGGTCGCCGGAGGGCTTGCCGATTGGAGTGATGTTCTCGGGACGATTCGGCGACGAGGCGACGCTGTTGAGATTGGCCGCCCAGCTGGAGAAGGCGAAGCCGTGGGCGAAGATTAGACCGAAGATTGCTTAGCGTCTTTGCGGCTCTCTTTGGGTCTTTGCGCGAAACTGATCCAGAGGGCGATTTCGCGCAAAGAACGCTAAGACTCGCAAGGGCGCTAAACGTCAATTATGCCCGATCGTCCGCCGCGCGTCGTCGCTGGTTAGCGCTTTCAGAAACTCGACCAGATCACCCTGTTCGCTTTCGGACAGGTCGACAGGCTCAAGCTGCCAGTCGCGAGCCGGGTTCTCGATTCCGCCCTTGATGTAGAACTTCACGACATCCTGCAAGGTCGGGGCGCTTCCGTCGTGAAAATATGGCGCAGTCAATTCGACGTTGCGCAACGATGGCGTCCTGAACGCCCCGATGTCTAGGGTGTTGCCGGTGATCAGGAACCGTCCAAGCGCCGGAGCTTCCTCGTGGCGCGACAGCGCTGTAAGCATGGCGCCCGACTCGTCCCGTGTAGACTGAAGCGCGCGCTTCATCAGCGCATCGAATCCGGTGGTCCTCGCAGCGACGCCCGTGTTTCGATAGTTCATGTCGCTAAAGAACGGAAATGTCGCGAACGTCGCAAACGCTTGGTTGAAGTTGTGACAAACTCCGCACCGCGCTTTGCTGCGAAACAATATCAACCCGTTGCGCGCAGATTCGCTGAGCGCATTCACGTCTCCAGCCAGATATCGATCGACGGGCGCGTTGCCCGACACCAGCGTGCGTTCAAAGGCCGCGATCGCTTTCGCGACAGAGTCGATCGTCGGAGGGCCGCCGAACACCTCTAGAAACTGTTTCGTGTATTCCGGAATCGCCGACAGTCTCGCCACGACCTGGTCATAAGAGGCATTGCCCATTTCGTCGGGATTCAGTAGCGGCAGCTTCGCTTGTTCTTCGAGGGAAGCCGCTCGTCCGTCCCAAAACTGGCTGGCGTTGAACATCGCGTTCAACAGCGTCGGCGAGTTTCGCTTGCCGCGTCTGCCGCCGATGCCTTCGGCGGTTTGTTTTCCATCGCTGAACGCCCGCGCAGGATCGTGACAGGTTGCGCAACTAACCGTACCATCGGCTGAGAGCTTTGAATCGAAGAAGAGTTTGCGGCCCAACTCGACCTTTTTGGCAGTGATCGGATTGGTTTTTGGAACGTAGTAAGCCCAGACCTCGCGAGGAATGCCAAGCGGAAGCTGGATCTCAAACGTCGTTGAAGCGGCGTCTGAATCCGCGGCTCGCACGAAAGCCGGCAGAGCAAGTCCCGCGGCCAGAATAACGAAGAGTTTGATCGCTCGATTGCGATTGACCATTTGATGACCATGTAGGGGAGGCCCTCCGTGGCCGCCCCTGATTCGGCATGTCTAGGTCAAAGTCAGGGGCAGCCACAGAGGGCCGACCCTACATGATTCACTGTTCGGCACGGCCCTTCACAACAAACGCTATCGGAGTTGGCGCGCCCGACGGTCTCTTGATCGCGACTGAAAACACAATGTTGTTCGTCTCATTCGCTTCAGCTTTGGGCGATGCGGGCGCGCTGTCGATTGAGACGAGGCTGAGCGCTGCCGGATGATTGGTTCCGCTAGCCTTGGTGCTGAGCTTTGCCAACTCTTCAAATTTGAACTGCGAGTCGGGATTTGGGTCTGACGCGACTGGCACCATCACCAGGAAATCGCGGATCGGCGAGATTCCCATGTGATTGCCGTCCGCTGGATGAACAGCGTAGCGCAGCGTGTACGAGCCTGCCTTGATCGGCTGTCCGCGGAAATCGGTAGTCGCCTTCGCGAACGTTATCACCCCGACTAGTGTCGATTCGCCAAGCGTAGTGTAAACCGCGCCGGGTGCTTCGGTCTTGCCTGCCGGGACGGAGGTCCTCAACCAGATTTCGCAGTAAGCGCCGTCTGCCAGGCTCACGCGCCATCCTTTGGTTTCGAGTGCTTTCTTAAGCGCGTCCGACGCGCCCGAGTCTCCACAAGCTCCGATTGCTTCGACCTTGGCGCCCTCCGCGAGCACGCTCGCGGACGATATGATTGCGATGATTAGCAGAAGTGTTGATTTGAAACTTCGTGACATTACTTGTATGAACTCCAGATAATGGCAAAGGCACAAGCCCACGAGGCCGCATTACATTTGCGGGGAACTGGGAGCGCACGCGGCTCGCGTGCCTGATTGCAATCACTCAGGATTAAGCACGCGAGCCGCGTGCGCTCCCAGGACTTCGTGGTCTTTGTGCCTTTGTTGTGAACCTCTAACCTATCGTGCGAAGCTGCCGACGAAGGCGCTGCGCTTGCCGTGAATCGTCCACGACACGCCAAGGCCCGAGCCTTTGTACTGATCGACCTCGGCGACCGCGGGCATCGAGTGAGTCATCTCGGCGAGCGGTTGATAGTAGACCTCTTCATTGCCGCAGAGATGATCCTTGCTGCCGATAGCGCGCGTCTGAATGCTCGCGAGATTTCCAGCATCGACGGCCGTGTTGCTGTAATGGCCGTCGTGCCCGGTCACTTGAACCTTGATCGGCGCGACCTCAACTCGCACAACATTGTCCAGAAGCTCTCCTGCCATCGATCGGGCGAACTCAACCAGCGCCTTTTGCTGTTCCGGGCAAGCCTTCTCGTCGACGATCACAACGGCTTTCGCCGGATAGGGACTATTGTATTGATCGCCGAGGGTCGCGTTCGCTTTCACAGCAGCGACAACGCTAAGCCCTTCGAGCGATACGCCTTTCCACTCACCTTTGTTGACTCGCCAGGCCAGGATCGCCTGATCTCCAACCAGATTGACTTCGCCGTTGGCAACGCAGGGTCCGGTCCAGACATCGGCGCTGCGTGTCTCAATGTAGTCGCCTGAAATGCTCTGCGCTTTACTCGTCGAACCAAGCGTCAAAACAACCAGAGCCAGACCCGCAATGAACATCATCCTTCGCATCACTTTTTTCTCCTTCCGAAACTTCGCGACGTGTTCAGAATTCAAGCTTTAGTTTGCGTTCAGAGCACCAACTTTAGTGACCACGATGGGCAAACTAAAGTTTGGGCTCTGAACGCCGACTAAAGTCGGTACTCAGAACTCCCAACAATCTTATCACACGTGGCCCTTGCCGTAACAGGCCCGATCCTCTGATGAGCAAGTACCCGGCTCGGCCAACTGGCCATCAGGTCCCAGGCAGGTCTGAGTGTAGACGCACCAGAAGTGCCCGTCGTTGGAAGCTGGCACCGAGGGATCGTGCGGCACGCCGATGAACATTCCCTTCCAACGCAAACACTCGCACAGATTGGGATGGTTAATGTTAAAGCGATCGGCCTCGTTGATCATTTTGCACCTCCCGCCGCAAGCACGGCTCGCTTCACCGCTACACGCGCAAGTTGAATCTTGTACGCGTTGCGGCCAAGGCTCTTCGCGCCGGTCACCGCCGCATCGCCCGCCGCCTTTGCAATCTCCTCGTTCACCGGTTTACCGGTCAACGCCTGCTCGGCTTCCGACGAACGCCACGGAGTCGGCGCCACGTGACCCAT
>DATFWM010000428.1:0-3427 GCA_035259295.1 Blastocatellia bacterium
TCATCGCCCGCTCGATATCTTTGACGCCGTCCTTGTCGCCTTTCAGAACCCGCGCGAGACCCAGCCCCGCAACCGCGCCGGCGTTGCCTGGCTCGATCGCGATCGCCTTTTGATAAGCGTCTACCGACTCTTTGTACCTCCCTTCGGCGTAATAGGTCGAGCCGAGCGCCGTGTAAGCCGACGCCCACTTCGGCTCGCTCTGCGTTACCTTGATCAGAGTTGTTTCCGCCCCGCTGGCGTCGCCGGAGGCCAACATCACAATTCCCAACTGATACCGCGTTGCGGTCAGTGATTCGTCAAGCTTGAGAGAGTTCTCAAACTCGGCGCGCGCCGCGTCGGGCGCGGTCGCAACTGAACCATTGCCCTGCGCGCCGGCTTCGCCCTTCGCTGAACCAGTTTGCCAATCGCGCAACGCGATCGCGCCCCTAAGATAAGCGGCTTCAGCTTGCGTTCGAGCATCGTCCTTCTTCAACGCAAGCGAGCTTGCAGTTGCATCGAGCGCGCGTCCGATTTGATCGCGCGTGACAGCTCGCCAATTCGTAACCGTTTGAGCAATCAGCGGCGGCACACCCTCGACGAGTTTCGCCGCCAGCACGCTCTTGAGCGTGGTCACCTCAGGCCGATCGCCGTACGTGGCTGCGAGCTTGTTCACCAACTCCAGCGCGTTTGGGCTTTCAGGGCCGATAAGTTTTCCGGTTCCAACAAGCGAGTTGAAGTCTCTAATGTAATCGTCCAGCTTCGGCTCCAGCTTGAAGACAAGGGTCGGAGCCTCACTTCCGGCGTCGAACCCGCGAAGCTTGGCATTGTAGCCTTCCTTGCGCACTTCGATGGTGTAGTGCCCAAGGGGCAGCTTATCAAATTGAATCTTGCCCTCCGAGTTTGTTACCCCCCGCTCTTCCCCGTTCACCAACACCGTCGATCCCCCCGGATCGGTCAAGACCGTGAGCATAACCGTCACCGGAGTCGATTCCTTGGTGGTAGGTTTCGACTTTCCCGTTGTGGGCTTCCCTTTTGTTCCGGTGGGCCTGCCAGTTGGGTCCTGAGCGAGAGCGCTCACGCACAACCCAACAGTGAGGAAAATAACAAGGGCTAAGCGGTCAATCGATGCGATGAAAGTTTCCTTGTGCAACATAACCATACCTCGGAGCGCAATTATAGCGCAGCTACGGGAAGCAACCAACTAAAACGAACCGGTGGTCGGTGGTCGGTGGTTAGTGGTTCAGTGGCCACTGACCACTAGCCACCAACCGCTCTCCGTAGTAGAATCCGTTCTGTTCTCGAGCGGCTCGGAGGTCGCCAATGCCGGATGTCAAAATCTACACGACCGGTTGGAGCGCCGATTGCGATCACGCCAAGCGCTTCCTCGACGATGAGGGAATCTTCTATGAGGAAGTGAATATTGAGCATTCAATCGAAGGAGCGCGGTTCGTCGAGCAGGTCAACAAAGGGAAGCGGATCGTGCCCACTTTTGATATAGATGGGACGGCCTTTAGCGTCAAACCGTTTGATTGGAAAAAGCTTCAAGCCGAGCTCGAAAGACTGGGAGTTGAAGAAACAGAGTGATTTCCCGTCCCACCCGATGACAAGGACCCATGTCTCAACTCAATTTCCTCGAACAACTCGCTGCCAAGCGTCGGCCCTTGTCGGTATCCGAGCTTACCGCGCGTCTGAGAAACTTCGTCGAGCGCGAGTTCGTGGATCTGTACGTTGAAGGCGAGATCTCAAACTTCCGGCGCCACTCCTCAGGTCACTGGTACTTCTCACTAAAAGATGAAACTGCTTCGCTCCGTTGCGCCAGCTTTCGCATGCAGAACCGAATGATTCGTTTCCTGCCCGAAGACGGCTTGCATGTCATCACCCGAGGGCGACTCTCGATCTACGACGCGCGAGGCGAATATCAGCTCGTCGTCGAGTACATGGAGCCGGTTGGGGCGGGAGCGCTGCAACTCGCGCTCGAGCAACTAAAGAAACGCCTTGCGGCCGACGGTCTGTTCGCAATCGAGCGCAAGCGCCCACTGCCGATCCTGCCTCGCACGATTGGTGTCGTGACTTCTCCTACAGGCGCGGCCATCCGCGACATTCTTCGAGTACTGAAGCGCCGTAACGAAGCCGTCAGCGTGTTGATCGCGCCTGTCAAGGTTCAAGGCGACGGCGCGGCCTCAGACATCGCGCGGGCAATCAAGCTGCTCGGCTCGCGCGCCGAGGTTGACGCCATAATCGTCGGCAGGGGCGGCGGGTCGATTGAAGACCTGTCGTGCTTCAACGACGAGGCAGTCGCGCGAGCGATCTACACGTCACGAGTACCGGTCATCTCGGCCGTTGGACACGAGGCTGACTTTACAATCGCGGATCTGGTTGCGGACTTGCGGGCTTCAACGCCGTCGGCGGCGGCGGAGATGGTTTCGAGCGTCCGAGACGAGATGTGCGCTCGAATCTCTGGTCTGGCGGAAGACATGAAAAAAGCCGTCCGCTATCGTCTCCTCGCCTGGCGGAGCGGCTTGACGGAGCTTGAATCCAGCCGTGCCTTCGCTCGGGTCGGGTCGCGCATACGCGAGTACGCCCAACGAGTAGATGATGCGGCGTACGCCTTGGAATCGGCTCTGGGAGCCGTTTTGAAGGCAGGCCGCGTGCGCCACGGCGCGCTTGCGTTGCGTTTGAGCGAAGCCGATCTTCGGCGCGCGCTGATTGAGCGCCGGGCCAGGCTCACCGACCTCGGCGGGCGCCTTAGCACAAGCGCGCGGGTGATGCTCGACGCACGCAGCGAACGGGTCTCACTGGCCGCCGGCAAGCTTGATTCTCTCTCGCCGCTTGGCGTGCTCGCGCGCGGTTACGCCATCGCCTTTGATGGCCAGGGAAGAGTCCTTAAGCGCGCGGACGATATCAACTCAGGCGAGCAACTTCGCGTCCGACTCTCACAAGGTGAAATGGATTGCACGAAGAACTAGGGAGTAAGTGGATCAATCCAAACGGCCGCCGTGCCTGACAACCAGCTCGATTCGGCGGCGCGGCACCAAGGCGCTCCTGGCGTGCTCGTCGGTGCTGAAGATCTCCTGAGCGATGTTGTCGCGAATGTACTGAAGGAAGTTTTCAAACTCACGCTGCATGTGATTCATCTTTTCGCGCATGTTCAGAATAATTTCAACCCCGGCCAGGTTTACTCCCAGATCCCGAGTTAGATTCAGGATCAACTCGAGCCGCTCGACGTCCTCCTCGGTGTAGTAGCGGGTGCCCTTAGCCGATCGCGACGGTTTGATCAAGCCTTCGCGCTCGTAGAGTCGAAGAGTCTGCGGATGCACTCCGTATTCCTCGGCGACAACGCTGATCGTAAACTTCTTTACTTTCCGTTTGGGCATTACTCTTTGTCCGACGTTCTGTGGGCATTGTCGCTCTTGCTGCCGGTCTTGGTCACACCCTTTTCTTCGTCTTG
>DATFWM010000429.1:0-3664 GCA_035259295.1 Blastocatellia bacterium
ATGAGCGGCAGCCCGGTTTACATTGACGGCAAGCTGGTCGGCGCGGTCGCATACGCGTTCCCATTCGCCAAAGAGGCTATCGCGGGCATTACACCTATCAAATACATGATCGATGTCTTCGAGCAGGGCAAGAAGGAAGAAGCACCTTCCTCGAGCCAGCGCATCAGTTTCAAGACACTGATGGCACAGAGCGCGAATTCTACGTCTGCCGCGTTGCCGGCGGCGCTCTCTGTGCAGCTCAGCGCGCGAGCCGCAACCAACGCCGCGTTGACGCCATACGTCGGTCAGACGATGGTTCCCATCGCGACGCCGGTAAGCTTCACCGGCATATCTCAAACCGCGCTTGATATTTTTGCGGGCGATCTGAGGAAGATCGGCATTCAACCGATAGTAGGAGTGGGTGGCGGGTCGAGCCTCGCGCCGATGGTCCCCGCAACCGAAAACACGCTGGCTGCGGGTACGTCGGTGAGCGTGCAGCTCGTGCGCGGCGATTTCACGATCGACGCCGCCGGCACTGTCACTTACCGAGACGGCGATCGGATATACGCGTTTGGCCATCCCTTCCTTAGCTCGGGCGCCACGAACTGGCCGATGGCAGAGGGCACGGTAGTCACAGTAGTGCCGAACCTCAATAACTCGTTCAAGCTTTCAACGGCCGGGAACCTTGTCGGCTCGATCAATCAGGATCGTTCAACCGGCGTGTATGGAGAGTTGGGCGACAAGCCGCGGATAGTACCGCTGCGTGTAACCGTTCATACCAGCCGAAACAAAACTGAAAAATACAGCTTCGAGATGGTTTCCGATCCATTCTTGACTCCGCTGCTGGCGAGAATAACGTTGTTCTCGGCAATCAGCGCTACCGAGCGGCAGATCGGCGGCCAAACTCTCAGGATGAGCGGTCGCATTTCGATTAACGGACAGCCCGATGTGTTGCTGGACAACAGCTTTACCGCGCCGAATGGCGCAGCTCTGCTTGCGGTGGGCGCTGTCGCGCAGCCGCTGGCGGTCTTGCTCAACAGCGGCTTCAACGCGCTGGACCTGAGCGGGATTGACGTCGATGTGACCTCGACCGACAGTCGTTCGAGCGGAAGCTTGACCAGATTGTTAGTGGACAACACCGAAGTGCGCCGCGGTGAAAGCATCGAGATTCAGGCTTTCGCACGTAATGACAACGGGAGCGAGTTCGTCGAACGCATACCGCTCGTGATTCCGCAGGATGCGCCGATCGGCCCGCTGGTGATCACTGTTGGCGACGGCGCTTCGCTCAATCAAACGGATCGGGCGCAGCCGTCCGCTGAGTTTTCGCCGAGAGATCTCGGTCAGCTAGTTCGCGCCATCAACAAGCTCAAGAGAAACAACCGGCTTTACGTCAGGCTCGTTCGCGCGGGCACCGGCGCGATCGTCAATAATGAAGAGATGCCCGTGCTACCGCCGTCTGTGCTGGCAACGCTCGGATCGGGGCGCACGTCTGGCGGTTACACTCCGCTGTCGGTCGCGACGCTTGAAGAACACGAGCTCGCGCCGTCGCAGTTCATCATCAGCGGGCAGCAGACGATAACGATCAACGTTGTTAAGTAGCAGGCGATTGGCCTTTCCATCGCCGAGAAGTGGGAGTCAGCGATTCAGAGGACAGCCCGCGACACGTAGTGACGAATTCATTCGTTCAGTTCGGATGAACAAATGAATTCGCCACTACGAGCGGGCTTTTGATTTTGTGCCAGGCATCTCCAATCTCAAATTTGAAATTTCAAATTTGAGATTAGAGAGTGATTCGAAACAACGCCGAGTGATAAGCGCGAAAAGGATTGAACAATGTTAAGATTAAGTTACTTCTTCAAGCCGGCTGTGGTGCTGACGACCTTTGCGCTCCTGTGTGGGCCGGCAATAGCCACCGGCCCAGTGTTCTGGGAAATCTCGAAGCAGGAAGATGTGCTCAAAGGCGACGCACGAGGAGTCTCGATAGCCGAGAACGGAACGATCACGCTCGCTCCCGCGTTCAAGCTCGTCTACGACACCAAAGAAGCTTACATATGGTCAAGCACCACCGATGCGTCGGGTAATATCTATCTCGGCACCGGACACGAAGGCCGCATCTTCAAGGTGACGCCGGCAGGTGAGGGCAAACTCCTGTACGATGCGCCAGAGCTTGACGTAACGGCGATGGCGACCGATTCGCTGGGAAACCTGTACGCCGCCACTTCGCCCAACGGCAAGATTTACAAAATCACTCCCGACGGCAAGGAGTCGGTCCTCTACGCTCCGACCGACAAATACGTCTGGTCTCTGGCGTTCGACCCCGCTAGCTCGACGCTTTATGCGGGCACCGGCAACAAGGGAGTCATCTACAAAATCGATTCAGCGGGCAAAGCCTCGGTGCTTGTGAACACGCACGAGACAAACGTCGTGTCGCTGGCACTAGACAAGAACGGCAACTTGCTCGCCGGCACAGACCCGTCGGGGCTTGTGCTGCGCGTATCACCGAACGGAAAACCATTCGCGCTGTTCGACTCTCCGATGCAAGAGATTCACAGCCTGTCCGTGGCGGCTGACGGATCGATTTACGCGCTTGGCGTAAACCCGCAAGGCGGAGCGCCGGCTTCAAAGACCAGCTCGGTGGGCACTTCGACAACGAGTTCTCTCTCGGCTGAGGGCGTGATTACTATTTCAGCAAGCGAAGATCAAGAGGAAACTCCGACTCGGACCGTTGAAGTCTCAGCCGCGCCCGGTCAAACGCAGAGTCGCAGCAAGACCGAAGGTGCCAGGAGCGCTTTGTTTCGCATCCTGCCCGACGGAGGCAGCGACGTGTATTGGCGTTCGAACGACACGGTTGGCTTCGCGCTCAAGCCGCTGCCCGACGATCGCGTGCTGGTCGGGACGGGAAGCAAGGGCCGCATCTATCAGGTCGGCGCCGATCGTTCTCACACGTTGCTCGTTCAATCGCCTGAAGACCAAACGTCCACGATCATCGCGGTTGGCGATAACCTCTACGCGACGTCCAGCAATCTCGGGAGACTTTATCGTATCGGCCGGGAGTCGGTAACTGAGGGCACATACGTTTCGCCGGTGCGCGACACGAAATTCGCCGGGCAATGGGGAGTGATAACCTGGCGTGGCGCGGCGAGAGTCGAGCTTCAGACGCGCAGCGGCAACACAGAGACGCCGGATGCAACCTGGAGCGACTGGTCCGCCGTTTACCGAAACGCTTCGGGCGATCAGATCACAAGTCCGCGCGCTCGATTCATCCAGTGGCGAGCCATACTCCGCAGCTCTGCCGGTGCATCAGCGACGCGCGCCGGGGATGGGGCCAACGGAACGAAGTCCGGCGCTCATCTTCAGTCGGTTGTCGTCGCTTACTTGCCGCGCAATCAAGCGCCCGACGTGACGTCAGTGACTGTGCTGGCGCCCGGCGTAGCGTTTCAGGAGATGCCGGTTGCGATGGATCCGTCTATCGCGTCATCGGGGCTTGACCCGCAGCTCTTCGGCGTAGCGGCCAACGTTCCTCCTCGCCGCTTCTTCCAGAAAGGCGCGCGCACGCTGACCTGGCAGGCTACCGATCCCAACGATGACACGCTCAGCTACAAAGTGTTTTATCGCACGCTGGCTGAGAGCGAATGGCACCTGCTGGCCGACGGGATTTCGCAGACTTACTACACCATCGATGGCA
>DATFWM010000430.1:0-3318 GCA_035259295.1 Blastocatellia bacterium
TCCGGCAACGCCGCTACAAATCGAGGCGAGTGCAACAGCGTATAGTCCGAGTCATGATACTTGACCGCTCGATCGAGCAGCGCCCGACTCGGACCCGCAATCAAATAGCCGTTGGAATAGGTGTAGCTGACCTCGAGCCCGAAATCGAGCGACTTCAGCGTGTAGAAAGTTCTACCACCGCTGTCGGAGTGGCTCAACTCGAACCCCTTCCTTCCCTCGCGCGCCGCCAACTCATTCAGCTTAGCTACGATCCGTTCGATGCTTTGCTGGAGATGCGCAGGATCATACACCTCGACGACCAGCTTCCACGATGGAGTCGGCAGCACCGGCCCGTCAATCGCGAACGCGAATTCGCCGCCGAGCGGCGCAGCAAAATCATCGCGGATTGTGAGCCCGGTTTCCTTCTCGAACTCGGCGAGATGTTCGCCAAGCTTCGGATCGACCGTCGCCAGCGCCCCAACCAGATCATCAACCAACGCCGCCGGCTGCTTCACGACGAACGCGGCGACGACGTTCGCGTCAGGCGAAATGAACTCCAACGCGCCCATCGGTCCGGGAGCGGCGAGCCACGACGGCATCCCGTGACTTGCATCGCTGAAGCTCAATACCGCGCGATTGAACGACTTGCCCTGATCTTCCTTCATCTCCGCGATGAAGTACTTGAGATTGGTGATGCCCAGCCGCTGAAGCGCGACGCCCGTCTTCGGGTCGCTGCCTTTCGCTTGGGCGATGAATCGCTGCAGATCGGCTGCGATGATGAAGCCCGCGCCGTCGTGATAAATGTCCGCGATTCGCGCGCGGAATGAGCCTTCGGCGTACTGACTCGCGCTTGACTTCGAACTCGCGGCAACGCGCTGCAGGAAGTCGAGCTTCGGCGAGGCGACAACCACGTCTCCGTTGATCCACACGTACAGATCGCTCGACGGATTCGCCGCTTTCACTTCGCTTGCCGGATCGTCCACGAATCGAATCCCCGGCGCCTTCTTCGAGTTAGCGTTAAGGCTAGACACCTGAGCTTCAACAAATGAGCGGAAGGCCGCGGGGTCTTTTGCGGTCGTCAGCACGAGCGGACCGTCCGGCTCGCCCTTGCCGGTTCCGGAAAGTTGCGCGGTCACGACAATCTCATCGCCAAGCTGCGCGCCGAACTCGCCGATCTTCCCGACGACCTTGTCCCACTCCTGATTTCCGCGCGACGGACCCTGTTCTTTGTCCCACCACTGACGAAGCTCAGGATTCTGATTCAATCGCTCCTCGATGATCTTGTTCGATTCCGAAAGCATCTCGCTCAAGTTCGGAATTGCGACGTAGAACACCGTATCGTCAGGCGTCATATCGAGCAAGCGAGTCGAGTATCGCACCGCCGGAGTCGCCACGCGCTGATCGATGTCTTTCTTAAGCGCGGCGACATCGGCGAGCATCCGCTTGTAGCGCTCGGCGTCTCGACTCCAAGCGATTTCATCCTGCACCGGCACGCTTTCGATGCTCGAAGTGGTCGCGACCTGATCGCCTGGCTTCAGCTCGTCTTGCTTGCCCCCGTGTTCGACGTGTACTTCGCCCTGCACGACCGACACGCGCGATCCTTTAGTCCCGTTGTTGACAGAGAAGATCGTACCGACGACCGAGACCTTGCAATCATCAGTTTGAACGTAGAGATGACGCTTGGCTGTTTGCTTTGCAGCTTGGACGATAATGTTGCCGCGATCCAAATGAATAGTCGCACCCTGTGAGTCGTCGGTTACTGAAAACTCCGACCGCTCGCGCATCTCGATCAGCGACCCGTCCGGCAACTGCACCACCGCGCCCGCGTCTTTGGCCGTGCGAATCTTGTCGCCTGGTTTGATCTCTTCGCCGACCTTGAGCGGTTCTGTAGCAGTGTCGGATACGAGATAAGCTTGCCCGTCCATCGCGTGGACGACCATGTGGAAAGCATCAGCCGCGCGGAAGAGTCGGTCATACGAAAGCAATGTCACACCGATCCCGATGAGTACTGCCGCAGCGATCGCCCATCTGACGACCGTTCGCCTGGAACTTGATGTCCTCGCCGTAGGCTGCCAGGGTTTTGCTACCACTCCGTATCGCGCTTCCTTCAGCGCTTTGCGACAAGGGATGCACTCGTGTGTGTGATCTTCCAAAAGCAGCGAGCGCGCGGGCGAGAGCGTCCCGTTCAAGTACTGAGGAATTAGCGCGCGGAAGTCGTCGCAGCTTCGAATATGATCGATCTGCGCAGCGGGCGCGCTGGTCGTCGCGGTTTCGCTAGACAGCTTCGCCCACACGCGCTCCGCCGCGCTCTCGACCACAGACTGATCCACCCGCTCGCCGCGGATCTCGGTCGTGGCCTGCTCGAAAATCTCGTTAAGCTCTTTATTACTCCGTCTCATGATGTCCCTCCAGAAAACCTACGATCTCTTTGCGAAGCTTGGTGCGCGCTCGATGCAGCAGAACGCCGATCACCATCTGCGACGTGCCCAGCATCTGAGCGATTTCGAGATTGCTATGCTCTTCGAAGTATTTGAGCACGATGATCTCGGCTGCTTTCGGGTTTAGCTTCGCCACGGATCGCCTGATTTGACGTTGAAGCTCGCGGTCGACAAGTTGAGTTTCCGGACTTGGCTCGGTGCTTTGAGGCACGTCGAACGTAACCTCTTCAATGTCAACCGAGCGCGAGCGGGTCCGGCTGCGCAACAGATCGAGCGAGGCGTTAACAGCGGCGCGATGAAGATAGCTGCCCGGGCTTGGAGACAGGTCGAGCTTTTCTTTGCGCCGCACGAGTCTGAGAAAAACGGTTTGAAGCACGTCCTCGGCATCGGCCGCGCTCCCGGTCACGCGATACGCCGTTCGAAACACCTGATCGTGGTGTTCGCGAAACAGAAGCTCGACTTCCTGGGGAGGACTTGGCACGGCTCTGAGGTGTTTAACGGCTTGCACGTTTTCCTCCTTCACTTCGTCTTCAGCCATGAAACGCCCCCTGGGAGGGATTATTAACAACTGCGACAACGAATTGTGGAGCCGGTGAGATGAAACCACAAGGCACACGTCGCTCGGAGGCCCGGGAGTTCGATGCTGTTTCGCCTCCGCTTCGCAAAAGCAAGTTGCATCCTCGCCCGTTGGTGGTATAATCGCGCCAGCCCGAAGTTTTGGGCGGCTTTTTCCTTCCATTCAAAAAGCACTTATAGGCGCCGAGGTAGCCGTCATCTATTGACGCATCTTCAGCGGGCGTTCGGATCTTTCTAAACTAACACGAGGCTGAAAGGAGATTGCCATGTCGCGAACATCTTGTTCGAATCTCACCCGGCTCGTTAATCAACATAGAGTCGGGAT
>DATFWM010000431.1:0-2358 GCA_035259295.1 Blastocatellia bacterium
AAAATCGTCTTATCGATGGTCTCGATCGCGAAAGCTAGCCTCGCTTCTTTGCTGATATTCGTGAGCTCGACGATCGCGCTGACGTGCGCGTGTCACAAGCGTGTTCCGCCGCGCGAGGCTGATAGCGAGATCGAGATCGGACCAACGGGCGAGCCGGAGCAATACTCGGCGACAGTCGTGCGTATCGTCGATGATGGGACGAATCAGCAGACAAACATCTCTCGCGAGGCGCGATCTGGTGAAATGCGCCGGCAAGAGTGGACCGAACAAGGCCGGAGTCGCGCTTTGATCTGGCGACCCGATTTAGGTAAAGGCTTCTTGCTCGACCTCGACGCGCGGGTCTACGTTGAGATCGAGACCGCTAATGCAGAACAGCCCGAACGAACGGCCGACAGTTTGGTTGAAGCGGTTGACCGAGCCCTCGACGACGCGCCATCACCTACCACCGTCGAGACTCGCGCGCTGCCTGATCAAATGGTTGCGGGTTATCAGTGCCGCGTATCCGAGCAGCACGCAAGCTTTCCCGACGAACATTCGGAGATCATAAGGACTTTTCGGGCCCGCGACCTGAACGGCCTTGTTGTTAAAATCGAAACCCAAAATGACAACGGGACGCTGAAGGTTATAACCGAGCGGCGCGATATTGTAACCCAGGTGGCGTCTGACGCGTTCACGGTTCCGCCAGATTTCAAGAGGGTCGAACATCTCAAATGACTATCACTCGAGGACCCTTGGCATGACTACATGCCTCATAAGCCTCTCGATCAGATTCTTCCGCCGCTCGACTCGGCGGCGGTGAGTCGTTGGATTGAGCGCTCCATTGGGTCCGGGAATAATGGCGGACAAAAACGCAGCCTGATCAACGTTCAATGCTGATGCGGGTCCGTTGAAGTAAGTGCGAGCCGCAGCTTCAGCGCCGTAAACTCCATCACCCCATTCAATGACGTTGAGGTAGATCTCCAATATCCGCCGTTTGCCCAAGACCCATTCCATTTCTTTGGTAATCACTGCCTCATGCAGCTTGCGCAGCGGATTTTTTGAAGTAGACAGGAAAAGGTTCTTGGCTAACTGCTGCGTGATTGTCGAAGCCCCGCGCTTGAACTCGCCGCTGTTCCAATCCTCGTCCAGCGCCTTTCCGATTTCTTCCCAATCGAACCCGGCGTGATCGAAGAACCGCGAGTCCTCTCCAGCAAGCACCGCGCGAACAAGGTTGCGCGAGATGCGATCGTAAGGCACCCACGTCTGCGCCCGCTTTGGTTCTTCCCCTTTCGCTCTTGCTTCAGCCGCGCGCTGCTGCATTAACGAAGTCGTCTCGGGATTCGAGCGTTTGTATCTGAAAATGCTGACTAAGATCCAAAGCTGGTAAAGTAGCGCGACAACCACCAACGCGATGAGGATCCTCTTGGCCCATGTCCGCGCCCGAGGTCTTCTAGCCCGAACTGCAACAGTTCTCGGTCTCGCTGTGCTGGCCTGAACCACAGAAAGCGTCATAACCAATCAAGATGGAAGAACGGCTTTGATAAGTCGAGGTGGTTCGACCGGTTCATCGCCGATCTTGTACGCGGCGCGTATCTCACCGACAGCCTCCTCGGTGCGCGCCGCGTCATTGAAGTGAATTGTGACCAGCAAAGAGTCAAGCGCGACTCGATCGCCGATTTTTGCGTGCACTGTCAGCCCGACGCCGCGATCGATTGCCGAATCGAGCCGAACGCGCCCCGCGCCCAGCAGCATAGACGCGTGACCGATCGCTTCCGTGTCGATCGCTTGAACGTAGCCCGTAGCAGGCGAGAGAAGCTGTTGTTGGTGCGAGGTTCCGGGCAGGAGATCGTAGTTGTCGACCACGTTCGCGTCGCCTTGTTGGGCACGAATGATGTCACTCATCTTCGCGAGGGCCGCGCCTGATTCGATGAGCTCGTCGTAAAGCCGACGGCCTCGATCCGCATCAGAGGCTGCGTTGCCCAGAACGAACATCCGTGCCGAAAGCTCGCGGCACAGCGTGTTGAAATCGTCGGCGCCGCGTCCCTTCAAAGTCTCGAAAGCTTCGATCAGCTCGAGGGAGTTGCCGACAGCTCGGCCGAGAGGCTGATTCATGTCGGTGATGAATACGACGCAATCCTTGTTCATGCCTTGCGCGATCGAGATCATGACCTTGGCAAGCTCCCGTGCTTCTTCTTCCGTCTTCAGGAAAGCTCCGCTGCCGACTTTCACGTCCAGCACCAAGCCGCTCGCGCCCTCAGCCATCTTCTTGCTCATGATTGACGCAGCCATCAGCGGGCGACAAGCGACCGTCGCAGTCACATCGCGCAGAGCGTACAGCTTCTTGTCCGCGGGCGCGATCTCTGCGGTTTGCCCAATCAG
>DATFWM010000432.1:0-4596 GCA_035259295.1 Blastocatellia bacterium
GGCAGATTGGCTTATGCTAGGTTGAAACAATGAGGGAGTGAATACGTGTCCGAGGAACGAATCGTACAGCTCTTGGAACAGATCAGGGACCTGGAGGACCAACATCTAAAGTTGTCGAAAGAAAACACTCGCATTTATGACGAAGCCGTTGAGGCTAACCAAAAGGCGCTGCGCCGAGGGAAGAAGGTTCAGGTCGCGTTTTTCGTCATAATGCTGTTGTTCTTGTTGTTTGTAATCTATGCCGAGTGGTTTGCGAACGGGATTCCGCAGCCGTCCTGGATGAAATGAGCGTCAACCTCTTAGATCCCTACAAGCGCTTCCAGGCCAGCATCATCCCGTCGCGCACAGTCAGACAAACGTTCTCGACTCGCGGGTCCGATTGCACCAGTTCGTCGAACGCGACGATGCCGTAGTCATCGGGCGATTCGGGATGAAGCACTCTGCCGCTCCACAGTACATTGTCAGCCACGAGCAAGCCACTCGGACTCAACAGCGGGAGACATGCCTCGTAATAATTTGAGTAGTTGCTTTTGTCGGCGTCGATGAAGACCATATCGAATGGCTCGCTGAGCGACTTGATCGTCTCGAGCGCCGGCCCCATGCGAATCTCGATTTTGTGGCCGTGTGGGCTCTCGGCGAAGTAGCGCCGTGCGATCGCCTCGGCTTTGAGATCGATGTCGCAGGTGATCAAGCGGCCGTCATCGGGAAGCCCCTCGGCCATCATCAACGCGCTGTAGCCCGTGAACATCCCGATCTCCAGCACACGGCGGGCGCCTGTGAGGCGAACAAGCATCTTGAGAAAGCGGCCCTCGATTCGGCCCACCTGCATCTGCGGGCAGCTCATATCGCGATAAGTTTCGTCGCGCAATCGAACGTACAGATCAGATTCGGGCGTAGTGTGATCGTGAGCGAATTGCTCGACGGCTTCGTCTATGAAGCTAATCATGACCTCCTCCAGTTCAAGCCACACAAACTATATCACGCCTCACGCCGCTTCAAGCGCTTTTCCAACTGACCAGTCCCGTTTTCCTTTTGAATCCAAAACTTTGACAGCTTAATCGAAGCCAAGTTATATTTCGTTTTCAGTATGAACTCCCGCGTCTTAGTCTTGAATGCCTCATTCGAGCCGATTAACGTTTGCACCGCCCGACGAGCTGTAGTGCTAATCCTCAAGGGCGTCGCCAATGCGGAAGAAAGCTCCGCGCAGTGGGTGCACTCTGCTCGTTTCTCAATGCCGATGCCGTCGGTGATAAGGCTGGTTGAATACATTCATATTCCGTTTGAGCGAAAGAGCCTGTCGCGCAAGAACATCCTGCTGCGCGATCACAACACTTGCCAGTATTGCGGGCGCGTGTTTGCGCCTCAGGATCTGACGCTCGACCACATAACTCCTCGATCGCGCGGAGGCGACTCGGCCTGGGATAACCTGGTGACCTGCTGCCGCTCTTGCAACAATCGCAAGGGCGACCGCTCGCCTGAGGACTCGGAGATGCGATTGATAAAGCGGCCGCAAGCCTACAACCTTCACGTCAATCGCCAGATCATCCGCTATCTTGGCCGCGCCGACGAAGCGTGGCGAAAGTACCTCTTCTACTGAATCGGATTGCGAAGTCGCAAGCTCCTTAGCTATTCTGAAAAATCGCGACTCTATTTTGCGTTCCACAATGCTGAGCGATGAACCCACTCTTCGAGGCCGTCTACGAGATTCAAGAAGCTACGCTGATGGCTGGTCGCGCGTTGCGTCGCGCGCCGTCTAAACCCCATTACTTCCGCGAGATCATAACCCAGATGGACCTGATCGGCGTGGGCTCGATTTTGATAATCGTGCTGACGGGCGCGTTCACCGGCGGGATCCTCGCTCTCAACACTGCGCCGACGCTCAAGACGTTTGGGGCAACGGCGAAAACCGGACAGCTGGTGATGACTTCGCTTGTGCGGGAGATGGGTCCGGTGCTGGCGTCGCTGATGCTCGCCGGACGCGTCGGGTCGGCGATCGCCGCCGAGCTGGGCTCGATGGTCGTCTCCGAGCAAGTCGACGCGATGCGCGCGCTTGGGACCGACCCGATTAAAAAACTTGTGTGGCCGCGATTACTCGCGCTGATGGTGATGTGTCCGGCGCTCACAGCGGTTGCTGATATGGTCGGCTCGATCGGCGGGTGGGCAGTCTCCACCAGTTTGATGGGAGTTCCGAGCTCGGTCTACATTCGCTCGGCTAAAGATGCGTTGACCTACAACGACCTGACCGGAGGGTTTGTCAAACCGATTGTGTTTGGTTTCATAATCGCGGTCGTGAGCTGTCGCGCAGGGCTGCGCACGCACGGTGGCACTGCCGGAGTCGGGCGCTCGACCACCCAGTCGGTGGTGCTGTCCGATATTTTGATACTGGCGTCTGATTTCTTCCTGCAGAAACTTATTCAAGCTTTCAGTTGACCGTACAATGTCGGATCAAATCCACAGCGCGATCGATTTTCAAGAGGTCACGATGGCCTACGACGATCGGGTCATCCTGGACGAGGTGAGTTTTGTCGTAAACCCAGGCGAGACCAAGATCGTGATGGGCGGGTCGGGCACCGGTAAGTCTACGATCCTGAAACTGGTGCTCGGGCTGATCAAACCGCAGGAAGGAAGGATACTGATCGACGGCGAAGATGTTACTCAGATGTCGGAAGCCGAGATGACCGAAGTCCGCAAGAAGATCGGAATGGTTTTTCAAGACGGCGCGTTGTTCGACTCGCTTTCGGTTTATGAAAACGTGGGCTTTCGCTTGTTCGAGCAGGGAGTTCCGGAGTCGGAGATCGAAGAGACTGTCAGGCGGATGTTGCAGTTCGTCAATCTCGAGCACACGATGTATATGATGCCCTCCGAGCTGTCGGGTGGAATGCGGCGGCGAGTGGGGATTGCCCGAGCGCTGGTGGGCACGCCGAAGCTGATCTTGTTCGACGAGCCGACGGCCGGACTCGATCCGCCAACTGCGCGCACGATTCTGGAGCTCGCAATGAAGCTGCGCGATCTTGAAGGTGTCAGCTCGATCTTCGTCACTCACCGAATTGATGACATCAAACTGCTGTCCTCGAGTTTCGCGACAATAGGGGAGGGCGGCGACGTCGAATTTCGCGACGAGCAGGGCAACTTGTGTCTGATCAATACTCGTTTCATCATGCTCAAGGAAGGCAAGGTGATTTTCAGCGGCACCGATGAAGAGCTCTGGGCCAGCAAAGATCCGTACATCGAAGATTTCTTCAAGGTGTCCTGAAGAACTAGAAGTCAGACGTCAGAGATCAGAGGTCAGTTCAAAGGTTGGAGGTCAGAACTCATGCCAAGACAGAAAACTACGATATCTCAGCTCCGGGTCGGAATATTGGTGGTCGCAACGATCACGATCCTGATCATCTTCATACTGGGAGTCAGTGGCGGGATACCGATATTCCAACACAACGCGATCTATCACACACGTTTCTCAGCTGCCGAGGGATTGAAGAAAGGCGATGAGGTGCGCTTGGTCGGCAAGCTTATCGGCAAAGTTGACAGCGTCGAGTTCTCCCGCGACATCCCGGCCAGCAAGGACGAAAAACCAATCGTGATCACGATGGTCGTCGACGCCAAAGAGGCCGACGGGCGCATTCGCCGTGACTCTCTGGCAGTCCTGGCGCAGCAAGGTTTCCTCGGTGATCGGGTTATCGATATTACCGCCGGTACGCGCAGCGCCGAGCAAATCGCCGACGGCGGCGAGATCCCGAGCGCCGATCAAGCCGGACTAGCGCAAGTGTTCCAGGGCGCCAGCGACATACTCGTCCAGTTCAACACCGTCGGCAAACAGCTCCAGGAGCTGATGGACAACGTAAATCAGGGCAAGGGAACCATCGGCAAGCTGCTTCACGATGACGCTTTCTACGTAAACCTGAACCGCGCAGTGCTGGAATATCAAGACATCGCCGCCCGCGTCAGCAAAGGCGATGGCACGATAGGGCGCTTGCTCAACGATCCGAAGCTTTACGACGACCTGCGCGGCGCGGCCAATAACGTTCAAGCCATCGTGGCAGACGTTCGCGGAGGCAAAGGGACGCTGGGTAAGCTGATCAACGACGAGCAGTTTTACAAACAGGCAAACGAGGTTCTGGCTAAATTCAACTCGACGACTGAGAAGCTCGACAAGATCGCCGGCGACATCCAAGCGGGCCGCGGAACGCTTGGCAAGTTTCTCAAGGACGAGAAGCTTCACGACGACGCCCAAGCCGCCGTTGCTTCTTTGCGGAACATCAGCGATCGGCTTGACAAGGGTGAAGGCTCGGCGGGCAAGCTTCTCCGGGATGAGAAACTCTACGACAACTTGAATCAGACGAGCGCCGAGCTGGCGAAGTTTATGTATGACTTCCGCCAGAACCCCAAGAAGTTTCTTCGTATAAAGTTGAGTTTGTTTTGATCTTTTCGTAGTAGCGAGTTCATTTGCTTGTCAATGGCTTAATGAATGAATTCGTCACTACCACCATGATTGCCGAATTCATTCGTCATGCGGATTCGCTTAAAGCCAACGATCATCGTGGTTGCAGTGGCGGTTGTGATACTGGCTGTGTTGTTGGTTCCCGGCCTGCCGTGGTC
>DATFWM010000433.1:0-8577 GCA_035259295.1 Blastocatellia bacterium
CCCGGCCCAGGCCGCGTCTTGAACGAGCCTTATCCCGCTGGTGATGATCGACAACTGGCACTTGATAGCAGACGGCGAGATCCGTGCTGAGTTTTTGAACCACCTCTCGGAACAAAGAGACATCACGTACGTGTTTAGTGGCCTGAGCCGATTGCTTACTCAGCTGATCTCGCCATCCGAAGATTTCTTGAATCGGTTCGAAATGATTAAAGTCGGGCGAATCTCGGAAGAACACATGGAGGAACTCATACGTCGACGAGCGCAACTGCTGGGATTCGAGATCTCCGATTCGACAATCGAGTTGATGATTCAACAGCTCGAAAGGAACTTCTTTTACACGCGTTCGATTCTGGATGCGGCTGCGTCACGGGGATCGTCACTGAAAACCTTCATGGAGTTCGAGCGAATCTACGTCGCCGAGGTGCTGAGCGGTCGAATCAATCATTACCTCGGCACGCTCATACGAGGGGTGGCAAAAGATTCTCGAAACGAACGTGCTGTCCTCGAGGCTCTCAACCTCGTGACCGAAGCAGCCGCGCCGGTCCCGATCGATCGGGTGACCGAACTTGTCGCAAGGCACGCGCATGATCCGCAGGTGTTGTTGGCGCGGATGCACGCGCGCGAGCTTTTGGAGTTGAGCTACGGTTTTGTGAGCGCGTCGGACGATCCGGTCCTCGCCGATTATGTGCGCGAAACGTATCGCAAAGGGATTGCGGGCGCGCCGCGGCCCGTCGCCGGTGAAGAGCTACTGAGCGAAAAGCTCAAGCATTCCCACAGACTGATGATGTCGCGGTACAATCGCGCGGTTTGTTCTCAACTGGTTGAACTGTTATCGCGCTTCGATTTTCAAAGCGTTCCGGCAACTTTGTTTCATGACGCCGCTTATGACAAGCGGTATCGGGGGATGAGCCGCGTCCAGGTGCGGCGAGCCCTGGACGAGGAGCCGGAGCGCGTGCGCCTTCCGCAGATTGTTACTGTGCACGATCTTGTATCTGGCGAAGAGTCCGGCGTTGGATGGCGCTTGTTCGCAGCAACCGGATTTGAAGGCGGCATCTACACCGACTCAAACGAAGTCGTTTGGATGATCGCTCTGATCAACTCGAAGGAGGCACTCGACGTCGAGACGCTCGTGCGGATTGAACAGCGACTCGACGCGGCTGCGCGTGACCACAGCGCGAGATTCGGATCGACAACCAGAGTTCTACGCTGGTACGTCAGCAAAGAAGGCTTCTCGGCAGTTACATCGGAACGGCTGTTAGTCTTAGACGCATTTAGCTCGACCTATTCCCATCTGGATTTGATACAAGACCATCTGGCAAGGCTGGCGCTCGATGACAAGCCTCGCCCGGCGAGCGAGTTTGAGCTGGTGATCCCGGTCGAAGACGAAGCGGAGCTGATAGCAGCGCGTACCGCCGAGCAAATCGCTCGCGCAGCCGATTTCGACGCCGAGTCCATCAACCAGATTAAGACCGCTTTGATCGAAGCTTGTATCAACGCCGCCGAGCACGGCGACGCTCCAGACAGGAAGATTCATCAGCACTTCGCAATTGACGAAAATAAGCTTATAATCACGGTGTCGAACAAGGGCAAAACGTTCGGCAGAGAAAGCGATCAATCGACCCCCTCGGTTGCGACCAATCCGGTGAAGGGCACGCGCGGGCGTGGGCTTCAAATAATCCGCGCGCTGATGGATGAAGTAAGCTTCGAGCGCACCGACGACGGCGCGCGCCTGGTGATGACGAAGCGCCTCAAACGCCCCGAAAACCAATAGCAGGAAACACTACTGACAGAAGTTCGATAAGCTTCAGTTGTCGTCTATCTTAGCCAAGCGACAAACTAAAGTTTTTCGGACACTTTTGGAGGCATGCTATGAGTGCTGCTGAAATCAGAGCGAGGTTGATCGATAATGCCGCGGTTATTTATCCGGGCCACTACTTGAATCAGCTGAGGGGCGAAAGCATCGAGCTTCAGTGTCAGACGTTGCTCGCGCGCGGCGTGCGGCGGATCGTGATCAATTTCGAGGAGACCGAGTTGGTCAACAGCATCGGCATCTCGATACTGCTCGGCGTGATCGAGGCGGTAAACAACGCCAGCGGGACGCTTGTGATGTCGAACTTGAACTCCTCCAATCGTGAGTTGTTCGAGATGTTGGGCCTGATGTCGCACATCGAGACGGCGGAAACCGAGCAAGCCGCGATTGAGAGGTTGTGCGGACAGCTTAGTCAAGCCGCGATGTAGAGGCGGTGTCATTTCCATTGTTATCTTACATTTTTCGTTGATTGCCACTATTCGCAGCGTGCAAACAAAAACCAAAGATGACCATGGAGAATGAGAAATGGACAATTAACAATGAAAAATCAATCGGATCTAACGCTCAGGAAGATACTGCACAACTTCAGCGCGCTGACCGAGCTGGCTGCAGAAATCAGCTCGACGCACAATTTCGAGGAGGTCACTCGCGCGTCGCTTCATACCCTGCTTGGCGCCTTGGTGATTCGGCGAGGGGCTATCGCGCGATACACAAGCAAGCGACGTCAACTTAAGATCGTCGCTGCTCGAGGAATCGCGGAAGTGGTCGGCCACCGAATCGTGGTTCGGCGGTACGAAGCTGAACGACTTGTCGAACTCGACAGGCCGATTCTGATCGATGGCGAGAAGGACAAACTCGTTGACTTCTTCCACCGTAACGCCGATTTGTTGGGGCGTCTGCGCGTTCGGATTGCCATCCCAATGATCGCCCGCGGTGAGTTGATGGGCTTGATTTTCCTTTCGGAGAAGCTGACGGGCAAACAATTCAGTGAGGAAGACATGGGAATCATTGGCACGATTTCGCGCAGCATCTCGATCGCTTTCTATAACCAAAGATTGCTCGTGTCGCTCAAACGCAAAGCTGGGGAGAATCGACGGCTTTACGGCGAGATGCGCCAAATCTACTTGGACACGGTCCGCGCTTTTGGCGCGGCAATCGACTTGAAGGACACTTACACGAGCGGCCATTCGGAGCGAGTCGCTCGGTATGCCGAGGCCATAGCTAGAGAGATGGGGCTTACCGGGCAGGAGTTGGAACTTATCGGTGTGGCAGGGTACTTACACGACATCGGCAAAATCACCGTCGATCGCGCCATCATCAACAATCCGCGTCCGTTGACCGAGAAGGAATTCAGCGAGCTGAATAAACACGTAACAACAGGGTTTGAGATCCTGTCGCACATTCGCCGTCCGTGGGATGAGATCGCCTATATGACTAAATGCCATCACGAGAAAGTTGACGGCACCGGTTATCCGCAGGGGCTGCGGGGCGATCAGATACCGTTGGGCTCAAAGATAGTAACGCTAGCCGACTCATTCGACGCAATGATGACTGACCGCCCTTACCGCTCGCGTTTCTCGCTGGAAGAAACGCTTCGGGAATTTCGACGCAATACCGGAAAGCAATTTGATGAAGATGTCATGGCTGCATTTTGCCGGTTGTTGCTGAGGGAGATCAACGGGCAAACGCGCGAGCGCGTTGTAATTCCGATGATCGGATGGAAGTTCGATCGAGCGGCAACAATCGCGACACTGAATTCGATGCTGGCTGAGTTTGACAGCTCGCGACAACGTTACAGATCAGCCGTGTCGTGAAGAGCAAAATTATCTCGGATTTCAGAATTGAGATTAGCCTTGAGCGCGATTGTGGAGCGTGATATAGTCCGTCACGCCTCCAAACCGCCTCAAATCGACAAAAGAGAGCAAGCGACTACTTCCCGCGCGGACCCCAGGCGTTGCGTAGTGATCAGGCGGATTGGTTGACGGTTGGTGATCGGCAGATGCGCAGAAAACTTCAATGGTTATCGATCTCGCGGCTGGCAACTACGGCGGCGCTTCTTCTGATCGTCGCCCTGACCGAGCGCGATAACACCGCGCGATCATTCGTCCCGATGCTTACGGTGGTCGCGGGCACTTCCGTCGTGCTATCTGCTTTCTACTTTGCTGCATTGCGAAGTCGAATCCCATACAAGGCACAGGGTTACATTCAGTTTTCATTCGACGTATGCCTGGTTACGTGGCTGGTGTATCGCACCGGCGATGTTGAATCACCGTTCCTGGCGCTCTATCTGGTCATCATATTTGGCGCTTGCACGTTGCTCGATCGTAAGGGCGTCTCGGCTGTTAGCGGGTTAGCGGGGGCGCTGTACATAGCCATAGGCGTGCTGACGATTGGCAAGGTTTTGCCGCGCGCCAGCGGCTGGCCCGCTTATTCGGCGAGCGAGCTGTCGTGGACCCAGTTCATGTTCTCACTCAACCTGATCGCGATGTTTGCCATAGCGATCTTGTCCAGCCAGCTCGCCGAGCGCATTCGTCAAAGCGAAATCAAGTTGGCGAACGCCACAAAAGACCTTGCAGATTACCGGTTGTTCAATGACCGCATCATCGAGAGCATGCGAAGCGGGTTGGTAACCACCGACCTGCGCGGCCACATCATTACCTTCAACCGCGCGGCCGAGGAGATCACCGGTTACTTGGCGGCGGATGTTCGAGGCGAGCAAATATTCGACATCTTCGGAGATATCGAGCGCCAGATCGAAGCAGGACTCGAGTCGATTCGCAAGCGCACCCGGTTGCCGCGGTTCGATATCGGCTGCAGGACCGCCGATGGCCGCGAGATTCATCTGGGATTTTCAGTTGCGCCCCTGGTCGACGACGGTGAAGCCTCCCGCGGATACCTGCTTACGTTCCAAGATCTGACTGAGGTAATGGAACTCGAGCGCGAGGTGCGGCGGCAAGAGCGACTTGCCGCGCTGGGCAAGATGGCTGCCGGGCTGGCGCACGAGATTCGCAATCCGCTCGCCTCGATGCGCGGCTCAATCCAGGTGCTCGCCACCGAGCTAAGCTTCTCGCCAGACCAGTCGCAGTTGATGCAAATAGTCTTGCGCGAGTCAGATCGGCTGAATCGGATCGTGTCGGACTTCCTCACGTATGCGAGACCACCGAAAATTGAGCGCACGGTGATTGAGCTGGCGGCCGTGCTGTCGGACACGATAGCGCTTTTGCGCAACAGCTCAGAGTTAACGCCGGATCACTACGTCAGCGAGAAGTATCCCGACGAGCCGGTGCTTTATTACGCCGATGCAAATCAGATACGCCAGATATTCTGGAACCTCGCGCGCAACGCGATTAAGGCGATGCCCCAGGGTGGAGAGCTGCGCGTCGCTCTCGACGCGGAACCGAACTGCGACGTGACAATTGCGCTAAGCGACACTGGAGTTGGCATGAGCCGCGAGCAGAGAGAGCGCCTGTTTGAGCCGTTCAGCTCATCGAGCGGAGGAACGGGTCTCGGGATGGCTATTGTGTATCAGTTGGTGCGAGACCATAGCGGCAGGATATCCGTTGACAGCGAGGCGGGACGAGGTACGCGAATCGCGATCACGTTGCCCGCGAGGGGCCGGGTCCCGCAACAGCCGCCGTATGGTAACAATGCTTCGAGGGACTGGCCCGCTCGAGCGGCGCAAACATAAGGAGTTCGTAGTACGGCCTTTATGCGGAAGTTGGCAAGCAGCATCATATCCACGTGGATGTTACAAACTTCCGCCCAGGCCGTACAACGCTGATCCGGAGAACCAAGCGATGGAAAAGCTGCTGGTTGTCGATGACGAGCGAAGCATGCGCGAACTGCTCGAGCTTGTGCTCAAACGTGAAGGTTACGCGGTGCACACGGCCGAAAGCGGAACGAGGGCGCTCGAGCTGGTTCGCCAAAACGTCTACGACTTGATCATCTCCGACGTCAAAATGCCCGACATCAGCGGCATCGACCTCCTCGCAAGAGTGCGAGAAATCTCTCCCGAGACGATGGTCATAATGATTACCGCGTTTGCAACCGTCGACACAGCGCGACGGGCCTTCAAGCTGGGCGCTGAGGACCTGGTCATAAAAGACGCCGGCTTCGATGTGGAAGAGCTGAAAGTCTCGATCGGAAAGGTGCTTGAAAAGAAACACCTTCGTCAGGAAAACGTGCTGCTGAAGCGCGAGTTGCGCCAGCGCAATTCGCTGGACAACATCGTAGGCCGCTCTCCTCAGATGCAGGCAATCTATCAAATGATAGAGACTGTAGCAGCGACTACTTCAACGGTCTTGATCACGGGCGAATCGGGCACCGGGAAGGAGCTGGTAGCGCGCGCCATCCACAACATGTCGGATCGCTCCGCCGCGCCGTTCGTCTCGATCAACTGCGGCGCATTCACCGAGACGCTGCTTGAGTCGGAACTGTTCGGCTACATGAAGGGATCGTTCACCGGCGCAAACTCAAATCGCAAGGGCCTGTTTGAAGCAGCCGAGGGTGGCACGATTTTCCTCGACGAAATTGGCGAGACCACTCCTGCCATGCAAGTCAAATTGCTCCGCGTGCTGCAAGAGCGAAGCATTCGGCGCGTCGGCGGGTTGGAAGAGATACCTGTCGACGTGCGTGTAGTCGCCGCTACGAATCGCGACCTATCGCAAATGGTTGACGACGGGACATTCCGCAACGACCTTTACTATCGCATCAGCGTTATACCGATCGAGATGCCGCCGCTGAGAGCGAGAAGGTCCGACATCCCAGATCTCGTTCGCCACTTTTTGGAAAAATATAGCGTGGCGGCCAACCGGCCAACTTTGGAGATTTCGGAGGAAGTGACGCGCTACCTGGAGAATTATGACTGGCCGGGCAATGTCCGGGAGCTTGAGAACACAATCGAGCGCGCGGTTGCGTTGGAGCACGGCAGAATTGCCGGCATCGACCGGCGCAGGGAAGATAACGGGCCGCCGCCAGGAGTTCCAGATCGACGCGTCAAACCTGAGTGGCTGCCCGAAAGAATCCTCAAATACAAGCCTCGCGTCGTCACGGATATGGACTTGCCGGACGACGGGATCGATCTTGAGGCTTACCTAGCTCAACTCGAAAAAGATTTCATCATTCGCGCGCTGACGAGGACGAATGGCAATCAAACGCGAGCAGCGGAAATCTTGAAGATGTCAGTCAGAAGCTTGCGGCACCTGTTGGACAAACATCGAATTCGACAGACTGCCAGCTTGCTCCGCGAATCCGGCCCCTTGAGCGACAGCGCCGCGCAAAAGTAGAAGGCAAGGCGAAGAGCACGTGCCTCTCTCCTCAGCGTTTCGCCCGCCCATACCGCTCTTCCTATCGACTTTGCCCCTCTGATTCAGTTGCCAATTGCGCACTCAAAGAAGCTAGAAGTTCATATGCCGGTGAGCTTGCGTGGCGAAGCTTGATCCAAAAGACTGCGTTTTTGGTCGGGAGGTCACTTTTCGGCCTTTGCTTGTTTTTGACCTCTGCCTATTGTTTGTTCGTTTACATTCCTTTTACATATCGTGGGCTGGTGACCTGGAATCTCGTGCGCTGGCTCGGAACCGCTGTCAAATGGCATCCGCTGCTGTACTGGCTCTCCTTGACTATGTTGATCCCCACCCTCAAGTCCGACTTGCGCCAGCCCCGGGTAAGACGATTGGCTTCCGGTCTCATCCTATTTCTCTCAGTGGGCGGCATTCTGCTGTTGCTGAAACCTCTGCTTAGCCATCTCGAGCCCGATGCCTTAAGCTACACCTGGAGTATGGTGAGCCTGTTCCCGCTGCTATGGGTAGCCGCAATAGATTACATTCGCCAAGGCAACGCCACCGACTGGGCACCGACGAATGATGACTCTCATATCGCACTAACAACGGCGTTCGTTACGGCTGGCTTTCTCGCGTTGCTTTATGCCGGAATCACCTGTCTCCGCTTCATCTGGAACGGGAAAGCGCAGATGACAGGAGCCGAAGCGACCTTCACTATCGTGTGGAGCGTCGCAAGCCATTTCGCGATTTTCAGCGTTCTGTTTGTCGCTTTTAAGCTGACTCGCCGAATTGCTGGGGGCTTTTCCTTTGGGGTCAAAATCGAGTTTCTGTTGTGCCAATTGCTGGCAACCGTTTTGGGGACACTTGTACTTCGTAACATCATCTTGCGTTCGGTTTCCTTCAACGGGTGGATGGCTGACCTCTACGCCGTAACAGCTGCCGGCTGCCTCGTCGTCTATCTGGGTGGCGCCAGTATGCGCCTGCTACGGTCAGGGGAGCGTCGGAGCGGACTAGACCTGTTCTTGTTGCCGCTCCTCGCACTAGTGCCACGTCGTGGCGCACCGTTGTTCTGGAGGGCGATGTGGTTGACGATGCTGGCCGCTGCGGCCTACAGCTTGCCGGTCTTGATCGCGCCAAACGATTGGGTGTTCGTCTTACAAAAAATCATGGTGATCGGAGCCTGGGTGGCAAGCTTTTGCTTCTTCTATTCGATGACCGCACGGCCGGAGCAGCGGACGATATCAGCCCTCCTCTTGCTGCTCCTGGCAAGCGGCGGGATTGCGGGCTATCGTCTGGGCGAGCTCTCCCGTTATCACTTTAGCGCATTGCCGATAGCAACCAGCTGGGACGCAGCGCGGGCGCTGGATACTTATGCCGATCTGGACCTTTCTTTTCAATTGTCGCGCGGCATTTTGAATACGGAACTAAAGTTTCCCACATTGTCAAAGGCCACTGCGCTCACCGGTAGCGAACGCGGGGCAGACGCCG
>DATFWM010000434.1:0-4511 GCA_035259295.1 Blastocatellia bacterium
TGTGCCCGCCAATTCGCCCGGTTTGTTCTCAACTTCTTTTCGCCACAGTTTTATCGACTTCACAGTTACTGACATCTCGGTTTCTCCTCTGAAGAACATTCGTAGTCCCGCCTTCAGGCGGAAGTTTGTAGATTGTCGGACGGCAGGCGCGTTACAAACTTCCGCCTGAAGGCCGAACTACGAACTTTTCATTTTGGCGGCTGAACGTTGCCGCGCGCGCAAGTAGACTCGAACATCATCGTTGCGAGGATTAACAATATAGACCGATACGCGGCCATCAGGAAGCGTCTGAATGGTTGCCGGCGACGATAAGACAGTCAGGTACCAGCCTGTTGGCAGTACCACGGTATTTCGCAAGCGTCCGAATGTGCGGTCCCACACCAACTCGTCGCCGTCCAGATAAAGGCTTTTGGGATCGACGTAAGTTTCTTTCAAACGAATTCGGTTTGTTGAGCCTGTCGCAACAGGCCGCGCCAAATAGGTAACCACGATTTCCGTGTCATCCTTAGCGTCGCCAACCGCAAGCTTTCGCTCGCGGGCAGTCTTGCCGTCAATCGTTTCCCACTTGAGGCTCTCGCCGCTGTCCAGATCGATGCTTTCGGGATCGGTGACATGGCTGCCGGCGCGAACCACATTGAAGTAGTATTTCTCCGCGGCTGTTCGCACGGTGTAATCGTGAGTGATTCGGAACGCGTGAGTCTCAGGCGCTTGAAGCTCGTAGAGTATCTCGCGATCCTGATAAGCCCGCTCCGTGAATGGCGGGTTCTGAGCTAAGGTGGGGCGGCTTGTCGCTGCTGGGAAAAGCGCAGCAACAATCACCGCAGCGGCGATGATGCAGGCGGCACTCTTTCCAAAGCTCATTGCGACGTCTCCGGTTTCTTGTTGGCAACAGGCAGCCGTCGCGCTTTGATCGTCACCTCAAGCTGTCCGCCGCTGCCCGAATTAACGAACGCCAGCTTCAAACGCCCGTCCTGCTCCGTCAGCACTTGAGCTGCGACCGACGACGAAACGATCTCATATCCCGCGGGCAGTACTACGCTGTTGCGAGGGATGCCGAGCGACCGCTTGAACACAATCGCGTCGCCTTCGGTGTAATAGCTCTTATCGTCTTTATAGGTTTTGATGATCGCCAAACGGTACTCGCCGCGCGCGGAAACCGGATGAGCCAGATTGACCTTGATGTATTTGGCGGTGGGATTGAAGCGCTCACCTTGCGAGCCGTCACCAGTTATCCTGGCGACCTCGGCGCCGGTGACCACTTCGAACTTCAACGGCTTTCCAGTTGCGAGATCAATCACTGATTCGTCCGAAGCCTCGCTGCCTTCGCGAATCGGGTTGAAGTGAAACTTTGCGCCGGGCCGTGTTTCTGTCACCTCATAATAGATCTTGAATTGATGAGTTTCCGGCGGGAGCAGCTCGTAACGCGTGTAGGTGTCGGAAGAAATGAACTGCGCTGGCGCTGTCGTGGTTAGAAGGGCTACGAGCAATAGATGAGCTTTTCGCATCCGCTGGGCTTCCTGCTGCGGCTAACGATCATACGCCAAACAGACCCCGGCGTAAACCACCGATTCGGCGCGCGCAGTTACAACTTCCGGCTAGCTCGTGCTAGAGTTTCAAACGTCGAGGGACAGCTATGAAACCAACCGCTATCAGTATCGTTGCATTAGTCGCAATCGCGGGGCTGGTCCAAGCGGACACGCGCTCGAAAGCCGCAAAGATCAAACTTTATTCAGTCGCACAGAAAGGATTCATCATGAGCGAGAAGGTCGTCAAAACCGACGCCGAATGGAAGAGTCAGCTCACGCGCGAGCAGTACGAGGTCACCCGCAGAAAGGGAACTGAACGCGCCTTCACCGGCGAGTATTGGAACAATCACCAGAAGGGAATCTACCAATGTGTTTGCTGCGGCAACGATCTGTTCAGTTCGGATACCAAGTTTGAATCGGGCACGGGCTGGCCCAGCTTCTGGGCGCCAGTCGCTAAAGAGAATATTCAGACTGAAAGCGATCGCAGCTTGGGAATGGAAAGGATCGAGGTGCTGTGCAAGAGATGCGACGCGCACCTCGGCCACGTGTTTGACGACGGCCCGAAGCCTACCGGGCTCCGCTACTGCATGAATTCGGCGGCCCTGAAGTTTGTGAAAGAGCCTTAGAGACAAGCCCGCCACGAAGACACGAAGACTCAAAGACTCACGAAGAACTTTGTGTAGCTTGGTGTCTTGGTGTCTTCGTGGCGAACTTCTGAGTAATCGGAGATAAACTCAATGCGAAAACTGGCCTCCAACCTGCTAAGCTCACTGGCGCTGCTCTTTGCTCTAATCGTCGCTGACGGCGCGCTTGCACAAAGCACCAAGCCCGCAGCATATGACGTTATCATCCGCGGCGGAACGGTGTACGACGGCACGGGCGGCGCACCGAAACGCGCAGACGTGGGCATTAAAGGCGACCACATCGCCGCCGTCGGAAACCTCAAGTCGGCAACCGCCAACGCCGTAGTCGATGCCACAGGTCTAGCGGTAGCTCCCGGCTTCATTAACATGCTCTCGCACTCGGAGAACTCGCTGATAACCGACGGACGCTCACAAGGGGAGATCCGACAAGGCGTGACCACACAAATCTTCGGGGAAGGCTCGATGGGACCGCTCAGCGATGAGATGAAACGCCGTCGCACCTCCAGCCAGGGCGACCTGAGATTCGAGATACCCTGGACCTCGCTCGCCGAGTACATGACTTATCTCGAAAAGCACGGCGTCTCGCAGAACTTCGCTTCGTTCGTGAGCGCAACTACGGTCCGCGAAAATGTTATCGGTCTGGAAGACAAGCCGCCGACGCCCGAGCAGCTCGATCGGATGCGCGAGCTTGTGCGGCAAGAGATGGAAGCCGGGGCGCTGGGCGTCACGACCGCGTTGATCTATCCGCCGGCGTTCTACGCGAAGACCGAAGAGCTGATCGAACTGTGCAAGGTCGCCGCGAAATACAAAGGCAAGTACATCGCCCACATTCGCAGCGAAGGCAACCAGTTGATCGAAGCTGTTGAAGAGACTCTTCGCATAAGCCGTGAGGCTGGTCTGCCGGCTGAGATCTATCACCTGAAAGCATCAGGCGAAGCAAACTGGAACAAGATGGACAAAGTGATCGCGATGATCAACGACGCCCGTCGCAAGGGAATGAAGATCACCGCGGATATGTACACCTACACCGCGGGCTCAACCGGACTCGATGCCGCGATGCCGCCGTGGGTCTTTGACGGCGGTCGCCCGGCGGCCGAGAAGCGTATGCAAGACCCGGAGACTCGAAAGAAGATTGCCGTCGCGATTCGCACTCCAACAAACGATTGGGAGAACCTTTACATGCTGGCCGGTTCGCCTGACCGGATTCTGCTTGTTAGTTTCAGAAGTGAAGCCTTGAAGCCCCTCACCGGAAAGACGCTCGGCGAGGTTGCTAGGATGCGCGGCAAGGATCCGATCGAGACGATCATGGATTTGGTGTACGAAGATCACTCACGAGTCGGAACCGTCTATTTCATGATGAGCGAAGAGAACATCAGGAAGCAGCTTCGCCAGCCGTGGGTGTCGCTGGGATCGGACGCTGCTTCGATGGCGCCCGAAGGTCCGTTCCTGAGATCCTCAACGCATCCTCGCGCTTACGGGAACTTCGCCCGGCTGTTGGGCAAGTACGTGCGCGAAGAAAAAGTGATCACGCCTCAAGAAGCAATCCGTCGCTTAAGCAGTTTGCCCGCGACCAATCTCGGACTCGATCATCGCGGCTTTCTTAGAGAAGGAATGTTCGCCGACGTGGTTGTGTTTGATCCGGCTACTATTGCCGACCGCGCAACGTTTGAGAATCCGCATCAGTATTCAGTCGGGGTGAAGCACGTCTTTGTGAACGGCGTCCAGGTGTTAAAGGATGGCGAACACACCGTCGCAAAGCCGGGCCGCGCGCTGTGGGGCCCGGGGAAGGTCGAGTGAGGATACACCGACTGGATCCGCAATTCACGGGTTCGCTGAATCGCAAGCCGCGAACTCGTGGTCACCGGTGACTTGTTATAATAGCGCGTTGGAAGTCATGATATTTCCCGATGGCTAAGCCGAAACTAATCGGACCGAGGCCGGAATGGCTCAAGGTAAGGATTCGCGCTAATGAAACCTTCGACAGCGTGAATCGAATGATCAACCACCTGGGCCTTCATACTGTGTGTCAGGAAGCTCGCTGCCCGAACATCTTTGAGTGCTGGAGCGAAGGCACCGCGACCTTCATGATCCTCGGCGATGTTTGCACGCGTCATTGCGGCTTTTGCGCGGTGAGCAAAGGAAAGCCGAAAGCGCTCGACCCCGACGAGCCGCGACACGTTGGGGAAGCGGTCCGACGACTCGGCGTCAAGCACGCGGTAGTCACCAGCGTCAATCGAGACGAATTGCCTGATGGTGGTGCACATCATTTCGCGCAAACGATTCATTGGATACGGCGGTTGAATCCCGGCACTCGCGTGGAAGTTCTCATCCCCGATTTCTG
>DATFWM010000435.1:0-3424 GCA_035259295.1 Blastocatellia bacterium
ATTCCGCCAGTCGCCTTACAATCTTGATCCAACCTTCGGCCATGACTGTCGGTAATATGGAGCTATTCGTTAGCACATACTCCTGAGGAAACCAACAAAAGGAGCAAACCGTATTCCACCGCTGTAAGCTCCTCAAGAGCGAAATTCCTGCGATCAATCCCCGGGTAAAAGCGGGATTATAGCCCTAGTCGCCGAAAAACAATATGAAATTCTGGATTTTTTTCCAAATTCTTGAACCCGTCCCATGAGCCCAGCTTGACCGTCGCCGGTTCGTCAGTCTTATTCAGACCTCCATGCATCGGGCTCATGACAAATCTCTCTTCGGTTCCGTTCCTGACACGCTACCCGGGCTCTTCTCGAATTGATGATGGGATGTCTTACTGAGAGTTCAGACTCTTACGAATGCGGTCGCGATACTCGGTAGCTTTGGTGCGCACCGAGCGTTCATCGATCGTAGTCACCCGACGATTCTCCATCACAACGCGGCCGTTGATGATTACGGTCTCGACATCGGAAGCCTTGGTCGCGTAGACGAGCTGCGAGTAAACACTGTAGAGAGGCGTCTGATGAACGCTGTCCATGCCGACGATTATCAGATCAGCGCGTTTGCCGGCTTCAAGCGAACCGATGTCCTTCTCCTGATGGATCGCTCGCGCGCCGCGGATGGTCGCCATCTCGAGCGCTTCGCGAGCATTCACCACAGTTGTATCCATCGAGATCAGTTTGTGCAGCTTGGCTGCAGTGTCGATTTCTTCCCACAGATTCAGATCATTGTTGGAAGCCGCGCCGTCAGTCCCAAGCCCGACCGCGACACCCGCTTTGAGCATCTGGGGCACGGGAGCGGTCCCGGCAGCCAGCTTCATATTCGACTGCGGGCAATGCGCGACGCCGACCGAGCGTTTCGCAAGCGTCTTGATGTCGTCGCTGGTAGGCCACACCATGTGCGCGGCTATCACCCGCTCGTCGAGCAAGCCTATGCGTTCGAGATACGCGACGGGGCTCGCGCCGTATCGTTCCTTGATCGTTTTGACCTCGGCCGGATCTTCGGCGACGTGGATCACCAGTGGAACTCCGACCCGCTGGGAGAATGAATGCGCCTGCTTAAGATGATCGGTCGAAACGGTGTACGCCGAGTGAGGAGCAATTGCCGGCGTGATCAGCGAGTGTCCCTTCCATTTCGCAGCGAACTTGTCGACGTAAGCCATCCCCGCTTCCCAGGTCTTGTTGTCGGGCGCGGGAAAGTCGATAAGCGTTTCGCCCAGCACCGCTCGCATACCGGCTCGCGCCGTCTCGTCGGCGATCGCGTCTTCGAAGTAGTACATATCAACGTAGGTAGTTGTGCCGCCAAGAATCATCTCCAGGCAGCCCAGCTTCGCGCCCCATCGAACGAATTGCTCATCGACGTTCTTAGCTTCAGCGGGGAAGATGTACTTCTGCAGCCATTCCATCAGCACCAGATCGTCGGCGATTCCTCTAAACAAAACCATTGGCACGTGAGTGTGGGTGTTGATCAACCCGGGCATCACGACTTTGCCGGCGGCGTTGATTGTGCGACTGGAGGAGTACTTTGCGGAAATGTCTGAGTTGGTCCCGACAGCGACGATTCGTTCGCCTTTTATGGCTACTGCGCCGCTTTCGATGATCCCCGAGGACGCGTCCATCGTGACGACCGTGGCGCTGCGGATGATCAGATCAACACGTTCGGCACTCTTTGCTGAGAAGGAAGCAACGGAGATGATGAGCGAGAAAAAGAAGGCGGAGAATATCAACAACCTTTTCAAGCTTCCTATGCGTAGGTTGGTGAAAGACAGACTTGCCCTCCTAACTAACTACTAACACCCTCGAGATACCTCTCGTCGAACGCTTCCGGGAGCAGCTCGGTTATTCGGTATCTGCGAATATCACCCGAGAGATTCGCCAGCACAATCTCTGTTTCGCCTGACGCGAATTCCCAAATCATCTGACGACAGCACCCGCACGGCGGCGCGATGTGATCGTGGCCGGTGACTACCGCGATCTTCGCGATCTCGTCTGCGCCTTCGCTCACCGCCTTGAAAATCGCTACTCGCTCGGCGCACATGCTCAAGCCGTAGGTCGAGTTCTCAACGTTGCACCCGGTGAACACGCGACCGTCGGAGCTGAGCAACGCCGCTCCGACGCTGAAGTTCGAGTAAGGCGCGTGGGCCCATCTGCGCGCGCCCCTCGCGTGATCGATTAATTCATCGTCTGTGATCATGTTCATACTGCATTCTACCGCAGCTAGCTCGGAAACTCTGTATGCTCAGACTCTGCTGAACGCGATCTGATCGGCATTGCATCGATTTCGACCGATCGCGCGAGAAAGGACTTGATCTTTCCGGTGATCAGATCGATGCCGACGTCGTTGAAGCCGCCTTCGGGTATTATGATATCGGCGTAGCGCTTCGACGGCTCAACAAACTGAAGATGCATCGGGCGCACGGTGGTCATGTATTGGGTGATGACCGATTCGACCGAGCGGCCGCGTTCGTGCACGTCGCGATCGAGCCGGCGAATGAAACGTATGTCCGCGTCGGTGTCAACGAAAATCTTGAGGTCCATCAGCCCGCGCGTGTGCGAGTTCACAAACACCAGAATTCCCTCGACGATGATGACCGGTCGCGACTCGACGTGAATCGTTTCTGGTCGGCGTGAATGAGTCGGATAGTCGTAGATCGGCTGCTCGATGCTTTCGCCGGCGCGCAGCGCTTCGAGGTGATTCATCAGAAGCTCTGTGTCGAAGGCGTCCGGATGATCGAAGTTGACGCGATGTCTGAGGTCCAGAGGCATATCACCGAGGTTGCGGTAATACGAATCCTGTTGGAGGTATACGACGTTCTCCGCGGCCACCGACGAGATGATCTTTTGCGCGACGGTTGTTTTGCCCGAACCCGTGCCGCCACCAATCCCGATAATCATAAGGTGCATTCTACCATTGACGGCCAAAACAGTTGAACTTGCGAAACTCGGCCGTCACGAATACCGCGCTACTTGCGCTTCCACTTGGTTCCCTGAGGAGTGTCTTCCAGAATGATGCCTCGAGATGCCAGCTCTTGCCTTATCTGATCGGCCCGCTTGAAGTCTCGGTTGCGGCGCGCCGTGTTTCGCTCTCCAATCATCGTTTCGATTTCAGGCTCGAGAATGTCGTCCTGTTCCTCGCCTAACACTCCGAGGACAGAATCGACCTGCGACAGGAACTGCAAAACTGCATCCCGGTCCTCCGCTCCAAACTCGTTCGAGTCGATCGCAGTGTTGATGTCGCGAACAAGATCGAAGACCGCCGCCAGCGCCTCCGACGTGTTCAGGTCATCGTTCATTCCTCTGTCAAAACCTTCGCGCGCTCTGGACAACACCTCTTGCACTCGCGGATTCGAGCCGCCGCCGACGATATCAGTCACGCGCCGTC